>JANYFI010000429.1 GCA_025362765.1 Ferruginibacter sp.
GACTACCCAGCAAATCATCTATGTTCTTACCGCATACCAAAATCCCAAGTATGGTGGGCTGAAGACTCTGCGTAATAAATCCTTTGCGGACTAAAAAAGACTTTGAATTTTCAATATCAGATTTTATGCTTTCTGTAATTACTTCCTTGTTTAATATTTGTATGTATTCATTTAATTTATTTACGTCAAGATTTTCTAACGACGTATTTATTACAGGTTGAAGTTCTTTTGCATTTAGAATTTCCTGTTTGTATTCAGCCTGAGCAAGTATTTTGTTGGATTTAATTTTATGATCACCGCTGATTTGTCGCTCATAAGCGTTTTCGTCATAATAGACATATTTTAATTCTTCTGGAATTTCTTCTATATAAATAGCTAAAACTTCTTTGCCAAGAATGGGATGAACTTCAAAAGCAGTAAAATACTGATTTAAATCTCGACGCTCTTTTAAGTCATTTGTGAAAACACCACTTATTTCTTTTGTTTTATTCTCATTTTGTTTGTCAAATCCTGTAATTGTATATTCTTGTTTTTTTTCATCTTCTTTGATTCCAATAATTAGGATACCTCCTCCTGTATTTAGAAAAGCACAGGCAGTTTTATATACTTCTCTCCAATCTGAAGTATGATGGCTGTTATCTTTCAATTCAAGCTTATCATCCTCTAATTTTCGAAACGTATTAGTTTTAATAAAATATTCTATTTCCGATAATATCTTTTCTATTTGGCGCATTATTTTATCTAGTATTACTAAAATACAAATCTAAACAATCAATACATTAGTTGGAGGGTTCATTTTTTGTGTCACTATCTTTTTCGCCGTTGTCGATAAGCATATTTATGTAGTAGTAAATGTTTTTGATTCGCTTGCCTTTACCCATTACATCCTTAAAATCGTCAGCTATCACAGCGGTCGTTGTTGGTCTTGTTGACCAACCACCGAAGTGAACAACAAAAAAGCTGCAACTAAAAACAGTATCTTTCATCAATGGATACTTATCTCATATACTGGCCTCTTTTACACCCCACGACCGGCAATGGCGGGGAATGCCAACAACGGCGAAAATGCACCAATAAAATTGCATGCTGAAAAGATATCTAATATTCTTATTATTGCGTTATAGCATGATTATAAAAGACGTAACAGATAGTTTAATAAGTATAGAAAAAAGTCCGATAATTTAAACACCCTTTGTATGCTGCGCAAAAAAAGCGTTTTACTCGCCCTAATGATTTTTCCATGTTTGGTATACGCACAATGGCCTTTAAAAGTAATCAGCACGGATGAATTTTTATATACTGCCCACGATCTGTTATCAAAAGTAAAATATACATCTCAGCACCAACTGGGTATTCTATATAATAACATTACAAGGCCGTTATACGATAACATCACTATTGATGGAGACAATGGCAGCCCTTCAAATTATAAGATCGGCCAAACCGGGGGCATATATATTATCAGGGATTCATCGGGTAGCAATTATAATGGCAATGGTAATGAACTGGCACGGATTGATGGATCCTCCAGCAAGTATGGAATAGATTTTGAAACAGATGCCAGCGATAATTTTATAGTGCTCGGTAATATTGTAGGTAATAACTGGAACAGTAGTGGGTTTCCTGCAACCGGTACATCAACCGACAGTACTCAAATTCTTTTATGCAAGGTAGATCTTTCAAATAAAATAGTTTGGTATAAAATATATGGAGGCACCAATTCCGAATATGCGATTAGCATTAAAAAGGCTGGTGATGGAAATTTTATAGTATTGGCACAAACACAATCTAATGATGGGGATGTAAAAAATTTTTTGGGCGGCAAAGATATATGGCTCTTTAAGATAGATGGTGGTGGTAATATCATCTGGCAAAAAACCTTGGGAAGTGATAAAGAGGAGATTCCTACAGATCTTGAAATATTGAATGATGGCTCCATTGTAATTTCCGGAAGCGCCGATCAGAGTGCCTTTGCACCTTCGGCGTATGGTGGTAAAAACGCTTTTCTTACAAAACTTACACCAGCCGGCAACCTTATATGGACAAAGGTATACGGCGGAAGTGGCGATGATGGAATAAAGTCTTTTATGCCGGTGCCTGACGGATTTATTTCCATAGGGACTTCTACTTCAGCAGACGGGGATTATCCTGTTAATGCCGGTAAAAAAGACATTTACATATTTAAGCTTGACGCCGCAGGTTCTATTGTGTGGAAAAAGCATTACGGAAACAGTGATGATGATGAAGCTGGCGATATAGTTTATACTTCCTGCGATGATAAAATATTTGCGAGTTATGCAAAACAGTTTAGTAACGATCAGGAGTATTTTTCCAATCCACCATACCCGTTGTTTTCGCAAACCGCCGGTGTGCAAATAGGGTTGCTCAATGTTGATGGCTCACAGTTTTTCTATTATGAAGATAATTTCGGTTACAGTGTTTACAGTGATAATTATTATTTCAATTATGCCATCTATAATACATTGGCACCTAATGACAGGGGAGGCTTTTTAGGAGGAGGCTTTCAACACATCAGGTTTGGCAATAACACAGGTTCCGATGCATATCGTGTTGGGCGAACTTTTCATGTGGAGGAGTATGGTGTACCACTTGTTAAGTCTAATTATGACACGTCCTTATGTGCGGGCCAGTCTGCGTGGGGAATTGTTTTTAACAAAGACACAACCTTTTCAGATACTTTGAGAAACGGATGCAACATTGATACCCTGATCAATAAATACGTTGTAAAAGTGACCAACGTGTTAGACAGTATGCTAATAAAAGACACTACAATTTGTTATGGGCAGGCGTTTGAAGGGATACCCGTTACGACATCCTTTTTTAAAAGCGACACCTTGATTGTAAACACCAATTGCGGCCTTAAAAAAATTATTACAAAGAAAAATGTTTTTGTACCACCGTTAGTCAACATTTTTTTTGGCACTGATACAACAGTATGCAAAGAAGGCTTGCTGTTAAATGCTGCATTGCCAGGGGCCTCCTATTTGTGGCAGGATGGTTCCACAGCTTCTTCTTTGTTGGCAGGCAAGCCCGGGGTTTACTGGGTGCAGTTGACGGATACCAACGGATGTAAGAATGCAGATTCTATCAGGATAAGTGTAACAGATCTTTACCTGAGCATACCGCATGATACCGCCATTGCTGCAAACAGCTCTGTACTTCTTGTACCGCAATCCAATGGCACAGTGAACTGGCAATACAGTAGCGCACTTAGTTGCCAGAACTGCCAGAACACAGTTGCAACGCCGGCCACTACAACAACCTTTTACGTGACCGCTAAAAAAGACGGATGCAGCCTTAATGATGATGTCACGGTAACTGTCATGAAAGACAATTATTTCTACCTGCCCAATGCTTTTACACCCAATAACGATGGTAGAAATGACGTCTTTAAACCAACTGCCAGCGGCGTTACTGAATACAAGATGCAGGTATTTAATCGCTGGAGCCAGTTAGTATTTCAAACCAGTAATGTATCGGAAGGATGGAATGGTAAATTTCATAAAACTTTGCAACCAGGCGGGGCCTATGTGTACATTATACAATACAAAAACAACAAAGGAGAAGAATATCTACACAAAGGGTCGTTTCTGCTGATACGATAATGGATTCTTTCAGTCGTTGTTGGTAGGGATATTTCATATAGCAGTAAATGTTTTGATTAGCTTGCCTCTAGCCATTACATCCTTAAAATCGTCGGCTATCACGAGGGCCATTGTTGGTCTTGTTGACCAACAACCGAAGCCAACACCAAAAAAACTGTAACTAAAAATAGTATCTTTCATCATTGGAAACATATCACATATACTGGCCTCAGTTTTTACACCACCACGATGCTCGAATAGTAGCAGGTTTGCAGAAGCTGGAGTCCATTCATGGAACCTGGTAAATGCCATGTTATGCAATTTGCCGGAAGAATATTATTATTCATCCGCTAAATTTTATCATACCGGAATTGATGAATTTAACATGCTGACACATTGCTAAACCCAACGGTTCGGTTGATGATCAACAAGACCAACGGTGTAGAAAAGGATGAGCATTGGGATTGGATCAAATTTACTGCTCTTGCCAATTCGTAAAAAGAACTATTTTATACTTTGACATCAGGTAAATTAAAATTTCAAATAGTATTATTAATGGAATAGATATAAGGAGCTGTCCCGTATAATCAGGGGATTCTGTTAAACAGGCAGATATAAACAGGATGGCCACATAAAGAAACTTTCTGTAAGCCAGCAGCTTGTATGTTATTTTTGTTGGTTGTTCTGTTGTCATAAAATATTTTTTTGTACTTAAAGGTATTATATTATTAAAGATAAAAAAGCAAAAATTTAGGAGCCTTTATTGGTAAGTAATTCCGCCGTTGGTGGGAGAGTTATTTCCTTTCGCCGTTGTTGGTAGGGTTATTTCATGTAATAGTAAATGTTTTTGATTCCCTTGCCTTTAGTCATTACGTCCTTAAAATCATCGGCTATCACGACGGCTGTTGTTGGTCTTTTTAACCAACAACCGAAGCCAACAACAAAAAAGCTGCAACTAAAAATAGTACCTTTCATCAATGTAAAGTTATCCAGGAGTTCAACAGTTTCAAAGAGGCTTGCGCTAATGGGGGGATAATAGACGTCCTTTTTTGCAAGCAATGACTGGTAGGAGATATCAGCTTCCGGAAATGAATACCATAAAATATTCTAACTTCCGCCAATAATAAAATAAAAAGAAATTATGTTGAAATTGCTCGTCTCGATTGCTGCATCAGGTATCCTGCTTCCGGCCTTTGCTGCTAATATCAATATTTATGTACTACCTGGCGGAAGCGGGAATGGTTCAGCGCAAGCGCCCACTACTTTACAAAAGGCAATAGCCATGCTGCCCGGTTTAAAGAAATCAAACCCAAAAGGCACCATTACTATTTTTCTCAATGATGGAGCATACAACCTGGATCAACCGATCCTAATGACACCTGAAAATGGTGGCACCGGTGAATTGCAAATTAT
>JANYFI010000459.1 GCA_025362765.1 Ferruginibacter sp.
TTTTTAGCAGACACCTTTACTGTTCCAACTGGCATTACATTTAATCAGCAAGTGTAATCACCGCACGCTAATTCCGATAAAGTATGCTGCAATTATCATTTACGTTCATAACAAATTTCTAACTGGAAACCCGCTTTCCAACGTTTACATTAAAAACTTTTGTTTAGCAGCCGACGGCGTTGTAATTTTAGCCATTATAAATCATAGGTAATATCGAATTTACAAACTACAATTTATGGCTGATATTAAAGAGAGTTTTAAGGCGAAATCAGATACTGTTGGCGCGGAAATAAAAGCGATGTTAAAAGAGCATGGCGATAAAAAAATTGGTGAAGTAACCCTTAGCCAAATTTACCAGGGCATGCGGGGCATTACAGGGCTAGTATCTGAAACCTCTTTATTGGACGCCCAGGATGGCATTCGCTTTCGCGGATATACCATACCTGAATTAAGAGAGAATTTACCAAAATCAAAAAACGGCAGTGAACCATTGCCCGAAGGTTTATTCCACTTAATGCTGATGAATGAATTTCCAACTGACGCCGATGCGCAACACATCACCCAATTGTGGCAGCGGCGCAGCCATGTACCCAATCATGTATTCGCTACCATTGAAGCTTTGCCAGTAAACTCCCATCCAATGACGCAGTTTGTAGTGGCTATCATGGCCTTGCAAACAGAAAGCAGCTTTGCAAAACGCTACGCCGCTGGTATGAGCAAGAAAGATTATTGGGAAGCAACTTTTGATGACGCAATGGACTTAGTGGCCCGTCTGCCAAGGGTAGCAGCCTACATTTACCGCCGCAAATATAGAAACGGCGAGCACATACAACCTAATGGATTACTCGATTGGTCTGGTAATTTCGCCCATATGATGGGATACGACAGTGAAGAATTTAAAGAACTGATGCGACTGTACATGACCATTCACGCAGATCATGAAGGTGGTAATGTATCAGCGCATACTACTCATTTAGTAGGTTCAGCACTGAGTGATCCTTACCTTTCTTTTGCCGCCGGCATGAATGGGTTAGCAGGACCGCTGCATGGGCTCGCCAACCAGGAAGTAATAAAATGGATTTATGATATGCGTGAAGAGCTTGGCGTAGAAACGCCATCGAAATCCCAAATAGAAGAATATGTAAAGAAAACATTGAGCGAAGGAAAAGTGGTACCAGGATATGGCCATGCAGTGTTGAGAAAAACTGATCCCCGCTTTACAGCGCAAATGGAATTTGGTAAAAAACATTTACCTGATGATCCGCTGGTAAATACAGTGTGGAACATTTACGAAGCAGTGCCGCCTTTGCTGCAATCACTTGGAAAAATAAAAAATCCCTGGCCAAATGTAGATGCGCACAGTGGCGCCTTATTAGTACATTATGGTATGGTGGAATATGAATTTTATACGGTATTATTTGGTGTATCCAGGGCATTGGGCGTGCTGGCGAGTCTTTGCTGGGATAGGGCGCTGAGTTTTCCGCTGGAACGGCCAAAATCTGTTACCACGGCCCTTGTGAAAAGATGGCTGAATGGAACGGATAATATTTGGGGAGATTAAATATTCACCACGATTTACAATTAACGCTACAACATTTGTGAATAACAGTGCCGCAATAATTCTGCCTGTCGCAGACTCCTGCAACCCATCATAAAAATCATTCAAATAGGTATGTATCAGCATAGCAAACAACTTTTCGAAAGGGCTCAAAAATCAATACCCGGTGGCGTAAACTCACCGGTAAGGGCATTTAAAAGTGTGGGCGGCACGCCGGTGTTTATCAAAAGCGCTAAAGGTGCTTATTTATATGACGCCGATGATAACCAATACATCGATTACATTGCTTCCTGGGGACCGATGATTTTGGGGCACGCATATGAACCCGTTGTAAAAGCCATTCAGGAAAAAGCCATTTATTCTACTTCTTTCGGGGCACCAACAGAACTGGAAATTGAGATGGCAGAACTGATAAAGTCAATGGCACCGAATATTGACCTGGTGCGGATGGTAAGCAGCGGAACAGAAGCCTGCATGAGCGCATTGCGTTTGGCGAGAGGTTATACCGGCAAAAATAAATTCATCAAATTTGAAGGTTGTTATCATGGCCATGCAGACGCTTTTTTAGTAAAGGCAGGCAGTGGCATGGCGACTTTGTCTATCCAAACCGTACCAGGTGTAACGGCCGGCGTTAGCAATGATACCCTCACCTGCGCTTACAACAATCTCGATGCGGTAAAGGCGCTGGCGAAACAATACAAGGGAGAAATTGCAGCCATCATTATTGAACCGGTAGTGGGCAATATGGGTTGTATTATTCCTGCACCGGGGTTTTTGGAAGGCCTGCGAAAAATATGTGATGAAGAAGGCATCGTATTTATTTTTGATGAGGTGATGACAGGATTCAGGCTGGCGGCTGGTGGTGCTCAGGCGAAACTACAAATCAATGCCGACCTGGTGACCTATGGCAAAGTAATTGGCGCTGGTTTACCCGTCGGCGCATTTGGCGGCAAAAAAGAAATCATGCAACACATTGC
>JANYFI010000474.1 GCA_025362765.1 Ferruginibacter sp.
AAAATCTTGTTATGGCCCAATTCCAAAAAGCGAATAGTCATTTGATTACTGCTATATCAGCTGATTTGTTGTTTTAATAATTAGAAAGTTGTCAAATCAGCCAGGAAAAAGCTAAAATCTTGTTTCGATAAACAATGGCAACATGGCCCTCCAGGTAGGCCAGTCGTGTTCCCATTCATTACCCCAAACGCTTAACTCATAATTAATGCCTTTATCATATAAAACACTTGCAAAATTACGGGCAGCATTGGGATCTTCATGCGAACCGCCGCCTGTTAAAATGTGAATGTGGCGACTGCTGCGTATTTGTTCCAGGATACGATGATCTGCAAGATTGGGCATATACATCGCAGGCGAGTTAAAATAAACCTGTTCATCATAAAATCCTTTGGTGTATTCTCTCAGATCGTACACACCGCTCATGGCAATAACGCCGTCAATAAGATCGGGTCTTTTTAAAAACAAATTCATGCTGTGCAAAGCCCCGAAAGAAGCACCAGAAACAATTATGGGTGTTTCGTAAGACGTAGCATTTTTAATAAAGGGAATTACCTCATTAAAAATATACTCATTGAAACTGTTGTGATTAATTGCTTTATGTTCGCCCTGCATAGTGGGATGCATCCAGCTTTCCGTGTTCATACTGTTTACCGAAAACACTTTTACCTTTCCGCTGTTGATTTGCGGAGCCAATGCATCAATTAACTGAAAGCGTTCATATTCCAAATAGTCTGCCGCTGCGGTGGGAATGAGTAATAAAGCAAAACCATACTCACCGTATTGTGCAATAGGCATTTCCTTTTGTAAAGCTGGGCTGTACCAGCCGGTAATTTCTCTTTTCATTTATAAATTTCTTATTATAATGTAAATTGAATAGTGAAAAATACGCTAATTATTAAATAGCTTCATCAATAGTACAACAATTTATAAACAATTAAATTACCTGCTATCGTGTATAAATCTAAACAGTTTTTATTATTGCTGACAATTGCTGTTGCGTTCTTTTTTTCCTGTAAAAAGGAATACAGTTTTGAACAGGTAGCAACAGATAATAACCTGGCTGTCTTTAATTTTATAGGTTCCCCAGACACTTGCACCACCGCAATTATTAAGGGGAGTTACCAGGCAGGTATTCCTTTTGACGTAACAAATACGGTTGGTCTTTCAGTTAACGTTAGCAAAGCGGGGACTTATGCTATTACTACATCTTCGGTGAATGGCGTTTTGTTTTCGGCTTCCGGTAAGTTTCCTGCTACCGGTATACAAAACGTAATGTTGACAGGTTCTGGTATTCCGGCTACGGCAGGCGTATTTAATTTTACCCCTATGGTTAATGGCTGTTCATTTCCTGTTTCTGTACTGGCGACGGTTACAACAGATACGGCTGATATTTATTATGAAGCGACCATTGATGGCGTGCATTATAAGCAAATTGTAACCGCAGATAATGGCTATGAGGCAGGGTCTTTGGTGGAGGGATACGACGATGCTATTCCCGGAAGTAATATATCTCCTTCAATACAGCCTATTTCTCCTAATCAAACTCAAATGGAAATTATAAAGGGCGTGCTACACAATTATCAGTCAATATCCAACGAAGCGTTTAAAGATTTTTTTGTACCGGGTATTTATCCCTGGGCTGTTTTTGGACAGGATGGTGTATCGCTGGCCTGGACGGATGGAACAGGCGTTAACTGGTCTACTTATAATATTCCCGGCACGCAAACAGAAAGCAATTTTACTATTATAAGCACAGAAAAGGCACCTGCTTTAACAGGGTATTATATTAAAGTAAAAGCAAGGTTTAACTGTAAATTATACGACGACAACGGTAATGTAAAAACACTCACCAATGGGACATATATTGGTTATTTTGGAAAAATTTGACGCTTTATGCTACTACTCCTTCTTTAATTTCTATCCATAAATCGCGGTAAGATTTGGCGGCATAACTGCTGGGTGCGTATTCTTCAACGGGCTGCCGGTGTATCCCCATTTTTTCTACATCAGATAAGTAAGGAATATAATTTTGAAAGAATTTTTTGTCTTTGTATAAATGTTCCATTATTTCATTGTGCATGGTTTTCCTTAGATCAGCCATTGTAAAGAAGCACATCAACTTGGCACTGTCCAGTTCTTTTTCTTTAAAATAATCTTTTACCATATTATAAGTGCGAATCGAGAGCGTTGTAGGAATGATAGGCATCAACACTACGTCTGCGGCATTAAAGATATTTTCACTTAGTGCGCTAAAGCCAGGAGGGCAGTCAATAAATACAAAATCATACTCCTTGTCCAGTTGCTTTAAAATACCTTTCAACCTGTTTTTTTGTCCTTTCATTTCTTCCAACATTATATCGAAACTTTTAGCTGCATTGTCGCTGCCAATAATTTCCAGGTTTTCGTATTCGGTAGAGAGTATAGCGCTTTCAAGATTGGCGTCTTTACTGATAAGGCTTTTTATGGCTTGCGCATCTTTCGGTTTTACTTTATAATAAAAAGTGGTGGACCCCTGCGGATCAATATCCCATAACAATGTTTTGAAACCATCTTTTGCAGCCAGGTAAGCCAGATTTACACAGGAAGCTGTTTTGCCTACACCGCCCTTTAAATTGTAGAGTGCTACTGTAATCATAAAATAGATTTATTTTATTGAGTGATAGATATGAAAGATAGTAAATTATTTAAAACGGAAAAGCTGTTATTTATTGTTTTGAATATTATTTATTTTCTTATGCTTTTTCCTGGAAGATATTGGCTGGAATCCTTGACAGGCTGGATCTTTACCCGCCCGCCCTTAAACAGTTACGCCGCAACTAATATAATAACCGGGACGAAAATGAAAATTTAAACATTGAAATGTGCGGCTTGCGTAATTAAACTATCAAAAAATGGGAAGGGTTGGCCGTTTATTAGAAATAAACAGGCATACGTTAGTTGTTACATTGACCAAGGTTAAACTACGTTTACAAAATAACTAACCAGTCGGTTAATTCACCGGAGAATAGAATAAAAACGAATGGCTTAAAAGTTTGTTTTTCTCCTTTATTTTAATAATTTTATTCTGTCTAAACTAACCGTATGCGTAAATTAGTCATCCTGTTTTTCTTCACGACACTCTTTACTATAGCCCGCTCGCAAAATATTACAGTAACAGGGGAGTGCATAAATAGTCCCATTTTATTAAATAAGATTACTGACGAAGATGGCAAAGTGGCTTATGAAGGAACGGGAACAGTTGATGGTAGCGTGGGTGTAGTGACAGATGTTTATTGGTTAGGGGCGCCGGATAATGTATGGGTGGTTGCTTTTGACGGCCAGCCTTATTTCCAGAATTCATGCAATACTATTGCTCCAGCGGGCACGGGAAATGGATCTTGTTTATGGTCGGCAGTTAGCGGCCAAACATGCACAGGAGGAACAGCATTGGCCGTTACGGGCTCAGGTGTTTTGCCAGTTACTATCAGCAGTTTTACTGCGGGTGTAAATAACAACCAGGTAACTTTAAAATGGGAAACCGCCAGCGAGAATAACAACAAAGGGTTTGAAATTCAAAGAAGCCAGGGTGGGGTAAACTGGACAGTGCTTGGATTTGTTAGCGGTAACGTTAATTCTTCTGTTGCAAGCATGTACCAGTTCATAGATTCGAATCCTTTTTCTGGTGTGGCATATTACCGTCTTCGCCAGGTTGACGTTGATGGTAAATTTAATTACTCTACAACTGCATCAGTACGCATATTAAAATCCGGGTTCTATTCCATTATTAGAGAAGCCGGAAACACCGGGTATCAACTAAACCTGGATGCAACTGCCGGAAAGGTTGACCTATTGGTTTTTGATAATAACGGACAACGGCTAATTTCCAGACCAGGCGTTACTGGTATGCAACACGTCAATCTCGTCAATTACCCGGCTGGTATTTACTTGCTTCAAATTAAAAAGGGTTCCGAAACATTTACCGAAAAACTGATTAAATTTTAGCAATGACGAAAAATCAACATGGCAGGAGGAATTTTTTAAGTTGCCTGGCAATTTTATCCGCCGGAACGGTCATTGGGTCGCCTCTTAAGCCTTCCGGGATAAATGACAGGGAAGCATCATTGGATAAAAAATGGGCGACATTTTGGAAAAAATCTGGCGGTGAGTTGGTTAAGGGCAAGCCAACATTGCAAAACGAAATCGCCAATACATGCGGGCATCATCATGAGAAGGGAGAAATTATCCTTTTTTTAAAAGAGAATATTTTGGCGCAGCCTACCTGGATTTATTGGGGAGAAGACAATACCTGTCCGGCTGATGTAGTGATTACGTTGTTCGAAAATAACGAAACACAAAATAAGATTAGCAGACTGAATCGATTCGAAATAGATGCTTTATACAAATTATCAAAAGAGTTTAAAGAGGATGAGTTGTTGCTGACGCATCATACAATAGTAAAACAGGAAACCCCCACTACAACAACTTATATACAAAATAAAACCTTTATCAATAGGCATTCAAATTGCCAACAGGTTAGTTACTACAAGCAACAGGAACTGATTTTTCACAAGAAATTTATTTTTCACACTTAAACTTTTTTTATGGATCCTTTACTGGCTTCAATTCTAATTTTTGCGGGAAATTTCGCACCCAGGGGCTGGGCATTTTGTAATGGACAATTGATGGCCATTTCGCAGAATACAGCACTGTTTTCTTTGTTAGGAACTACTTATGGGGGCGATGGCAGACAAACATTTGGATTACCTGACTTGCGTGGCAGAGTACCAATTCATTATGGCCAGGGACCAGGATTATCTAACTATGATTTAGGACAAATGGCAGGGACTGAAAATACTACCTTGCTTATAAATAATATGCCTGCACATAATCATCTGATCAATGCAAACTCTGGTGCTGGCGACACAGCTGCACCGGCTGGAGCTATTCCGGCGAATACAGGTGCACTGGATCGGGAATATTCAACCAGCGCAGCCAATGTTACGATGAATGCACAGATGGTGAGCCTGGCCGGAGGATCTCAACCATTTAGTATTATACAGCCATACCTTGCCTTAAATTATATCATTGCTTTGCAGGGCGTTTTTCCAAGCCGCAACTAAACATTATTTATAACTATTGGAAAATACACCCGATCCTGAAGAATGGTGGAAAAAACTGGAAACGCAGTGGCAGCAAGCGTTGAGGGTAGCTGTTTTGAAACATAACCAGGAGCCAACAAAAGAAGAATTGCAACAAGTGTTGAATTTGCAGGTTATCCGGTTAGCAGGTCCTTCAGCTTCATTTCCAAATTGTGATTTTGAATTGGATAACCTCAGTGGCATTGAGTCGCTTACTAAACTTTCTATTGTCGTGATAACACACCACAAAATTACGTCCATCGAAGCTGTTAGAAACTTGCATCATTTACAATCGCTGTTTCTTTTTAATAATTGCATTACCAGTTTAACGGGTATTGAAAACCTTTCAGGGCTTGAGCAATTGTTTGTGCAACAAAACCAGGTAAGCTCAATAAAGCCTGTTGAAAAATTACTGAATCTCCGGGAGTTTTACATACAAGACAATTGTATTGATTCGCTGGATGGATTGACAGAAAAACATTCTGATAAATTGACTGGTTTTATTTGCCAGCCCAATAATTTGTTAAGGCAAAAAGAAATCATCCGGGCCGAAAGAGAACTGGGCATCATTTGCCGTTAACGCCAACAGCACAGAAACGTCTGCTTATAAATACAATGAACGGTAACAAGATAGAAAACTGGTTTCCGCGAAAAATACTGGGAAATGCCCGGGAACCCGCTTGCAGCTGGATCTATTTAGGAGCAAAGCCATTTACGGAACCTTTTTTTAATGACACCATTGCTGCATGTGCCGGTCTGGATGAAAATTGCAAATCCTTTCTTCCGGTTTCCAATTTACAAATAATGACCGAATGGAGTGAACAGGTTGCTGCTGTTGACCCAGCCGCAATCATATTTCACGTGTCGCGATGTGGCTCTACACTTTTATCTCAACTGATTGCACTTGATGCAGAAAATATTGTACTTTCTGAAGTGCCATTTTTTGACGATCTGCTTCGCCTGCCTTTTAAAAATACAACAGTTGACCAGGCCCTTTCTGCTGAGTACCTGAAAGCTGCCATCCGGTTATATGGCC
This sequence comes from Ferruginibacter sp., assembly GCA_025362765.1. Classification (GTDB taxonomy): domain Bacteria; phylum Bacteroidota; class Bacteroidia; order Chitinophagales; family Chitinophagaceae; genus Ferruginibacter. The sequence goes on from JANYFI010000474.1 coordinate 6,154, forward strand.
GCATCAGAACGGCCAATGAGAAAAACCTGTTTATAAAAACAGATAGCTGGCACATCCACTTTTACAACATTTTCAGATCATTGTTTCCATCAATTCCGTTTATTTTTTTATACCGTGATCCATGGGAAGTAATGCAATCGCAACAAAGGCAACGTGGCATGCACGCAGTACCTGGCATTATTGAACCAGCCTTGTTTGGCTTTTCAAATGAGCACGAAAGCCAATATAATTTAGACCAGTATGTGTACCAGGTAATGGAAACTTATTTAAAAAAAATGGTTGCAATTTCAATGTCAGATCCGCTGGTAATACTGGTTAATTACAATGAAGGAATATCAACAATCTTTGAAAAATTATACAGGGTTTGTGGTTTGAATAAAAATGTTAACACTGATCAACTGATCATAGAAAGGGAAAAATTTCATGCCAAACATCCGCACCAGTTGTTTAAAGAAGATAATACCCGATTGGAAATTCCCAATTATGTTTTACCGCTGACGAAAATATACAGGCAGTTAGATGAACTTCGTATGGCCCAGATTTAAAATACCAGCTACATAATCAAAAAGTTGTTCAATTGATTTTTCTTTAGCAACATTACTGGTGTTGATTATAAGATCAGGGTTTACCGGTATTTCATATGGATCATTTATGCCGGTGAGGTTTTTTATTTTTTCCGGATGATCGTCCTGGAGCAAGGCCCGGCGGTAAAGCCCTTTAGGATCCCGTGCCATCAACACCGAAAGCGTACAACTCACCCAAATAATTTTGGCATTATACTGTTCCCTGAGTTGAACCCTGAGGTCTTCAAAAGGATTGATTGCGGCTACTATAACAATTGTTCCAGTCACCAATTTTTCATGGGCAGCTTTAGCAAGTCTTCGTATATTTTCTCTTCGGTCTGTAGCTGAATAACCAAGATCTTTACTGACGGTTTTACGAAATAAATCTCCGTCAAAAACTTCAACAGCCACACCAAAGGTTTTTAGTTTTGTTTTTAAGCCATCAGCCAAAGTAGTTTTCCCCGCCCCGGATAAGCCGGTCATAAAGATCATCCCCATAATATAAAATTATTGAACTAAAAGTTATCGGTGTGCATAGGAATAAATAGCAGGAGAAAGATATCGTTCTATCTTGTCAATTAATCTCCCTGGCCATTTGATCAGCCAATGCGATTGATGCGGGTGTTGCCATTTGCCTGAGTTCCTGAATAATCCTAGTTTTATCGGCATCTGAATGGTTGCATTGATTTTGGACAGGTATGAAGTCCATCCTTTTTTCGGCAGGGCCGCTCAATAATTTCTCCATCCAGCTATTTACTTTACAATCAATCACGAGGTGGATCCTGCTGTTTTCTCCAAAATTATTTACCCTGTGTTGTAATGATAAATTTAAATACCAGCATTCTCCTTCCCTCATCGGAATTTTATCTTCTTCTAAATAAAACTCAACCAACGGGTTTGTAAAAACCGGTACATGAAACCGTACTTCACCCTCCTCAAAATTCAGGTCCAAATCGCAATGTGGTTTTATACTGCTGCCGGGATTAAGCTTCATCAGCCGGACGGCTGTTTTTTCGCATTCAAAATAACGGAGAACTGTTTGCAAATAATCACACTGATCCAGGTAGCTGGTATCCTGGTAAACCATATTTTTTTGTAAGGAAGCTGAATGGATGGCAATTGAGTTGTCGGCCATTCCGTTAATGGACCGAAGTGGCAACACCGTCCAATCGCCATTGTAATCATTGGCATTATAATGGGCTGTCCACATGGCTGTTTCCAGTTGCTTTACCTCTCGTTGAAGTAGGGCTACATTAAATCTCCGCGCCAACTGAACATATTTTATCATCGCTATAAAACGGGTTTAAAAAACAACATTAACCTTTCATTCCTTCCAATTCTTTTTGCAAGCGGAACATTTCATCCCTTAACCTGGCAGCTTCCATAAAATCAAGGTCCCTGACAGCTTTTTCCATTTCTTTTTTAATTTTAGAAATGCCCTTTTCCATTTGAGGAATGGTTTTATATACTTCCTGATCTTCGGCCGCTACAGTAACAAGGTCTTCTGAAGCACCAACTGAATAAGGATTGGATGGGTCGTACCCCTTTACATCCAGTACCGAACCCTGGGCAAATATCTGCTCTTTACTTTTAATGATAGTGGTGGGTGTAATGCCATGTTCAATGTTGTAGGCAACCTGCTTTTCTCTTCTGCGGCTGGTTTCATCAATTGTTTTCTGCATGCTTTCGGTCATCTTATCAGCATAAAAAATTACCAATCCATCTACGTTTCGGGCGGCTCTTCCTGCAGTTTGCGTAAGGCTTCTTTCATTGCGTAAAAAGCCTTCCTTATCAGCGTCTAAAATGGCCACCAGCGATACTTCCGGTAAATCCAAACCTTCTCTTAATAAGTTTACGCCTACCAATACATCAATGATGCCCAGCCGAAGTTCTCTTAAAATTTCTATTCTTTCCAGCGTATGTACTTCGCTATGGATATACTTGCTTTTGATATTGATCCGATGGAGGTATTTATCCATCTCCTCGGCCATGCGTTTGGTGAGTGTTGTTACCAATACGCGGTCACCTTTGGTAATTCTTTTATCAATCTCATCCAGCAAATCATCTATTTGATTAATGGAAGGGCGAACTTCAATTGGCGGGTCTAACAGACCTGTAGGTCTTACAACCTGCTCTACCACCACACCGCCGGTTTTTTCCAATTCAAAATCTCCGGGGGTGGCCGATACAAAAATGGTTTGATTCACCATGTTTTCAAACTCATGAAAATTAAGCGGGCGGTTATCGAGGGCGGAAGGTAATCGAAAGCCATAATCAACCAAAATCAGTTTACGGCTTCTATCGCCACCATACATACCACTCACCTGTGGAATAGTTTGATGACTTTCATCAATAATGCAGATGAAATCTTTTGGAAAATAATCCAGCAGACAGAATGGCCTTGTGCCAGGTTTGCGTCGATCAAAAAATCGGGAATAATTTTCTATACCGTTGCAATAACCTAGTTCCCTGATCATTTCAAGATCGTAATTCACCCGTTCATTTAATCGCTGTGCTTCAATAAACTTACCGCTGTTTTTAAAATATTCTACCTGGGCGGCCGTTTCATCCTGTATCTCGTAAATTACCTGTTGCATGATGTCTTTCGGGGCAAGATAAAGATTGGCCGGAAAGATGGCGGCATTGTCAACCAGCCCAATGCGCTTGCTGGTGCTAAGTTCCAGCGTTTCGATGCTTTCAATTTCATCGCCAAAAAAACTAATGCGGTAACCAAAGTCCACATACGGTAAATTGATATCCACCGTATCTCCCTTTACCCTGAAGGTTCCCCTGGTAAAGTCACCCTGCGACCGGCTGTACAAACTATTTACCAGTGCATGCAAAAATCCCTGGCGTGAAATCACCTGTCCTTTCTGAATGCGCACAATGCCATTTTCAAATTCAGTCGGGTTGCCCATACCATAAATGCAGCTCACGCTTGCGACAACAATGATATCCCTCCGGCCACTCAGCAATTGAGCTGTCGCCTGCAAGCGTAGTTTGTCTAGTTCTTCATTAATGGCAAGATCTTTTTCAATATAAGTATTACTCACCGGCATATAAGCTTCCGGCTGGTAATAATCGTAGTAGCTTACAAAATACCCCACCGCATTGTCTGGAAAAAACTGCTTAAACTCTCCATATAATTGCGCTACCAGCGTTTTGTTGTGGGTTAACACCAACACCGGACGTTGTACATTTTGAATAACGTTGGCGATGGTATAGGTTTTACCACTACCGGTTACGCCCAGCAGGGTTTGATATTGTTCTCCTTCGTTAATGCCTTCCGTTAACTTACGAATGGCGTCTGGCTGATCGCCGGAAGGTGAATACGTTGATTGAAGATTAAATGGCATATTAATTTGCTATACAATAAATGTAGTAAGAAAGTTTCGTGTGGTAAGCGCCTTTGTTAAACCTTTATACTGAATTGTGGTGATTACCTTTTCTGCATCCCCCTTTCGTTTTTGGCCACCATTTTGTCCATGGCATTTTTTCGGATAAACCAGGCAATGGTGAAGGATGGAATGATGTCAGTAAAAGGTAGTATCTCTTCCAAAAAATCAAGCACACCACCAATTAAACCCAGGCGGCCACCAAACAATTTAAAAAATATCCAGCCTGAAATAGGCGCCCATACTATATCAGCAAATTCTCCCATTCCCGGAAAAAAATAACTCGCCATACCCACCAGGTCCATTACAATGCAGATGCTGATGTTTGGTAAAAACAATTTCTTTTCATTTTCTTTCATTGGTATAAATCAGTTTGCCTGGTAAAACATCAATTCTCCTGCCATTTACATTTTTGGCAGCAAGCCATTGGTTGAGGTATTCACAAATATTATTTAAATGTTATGCCACGTGGTATTTTTATCCCCAAACAGCCGTTTTTAAGGTTTTAAGGCGGCTACAGCCTAATAGTAATCAACTTTTAACCTTGTGTTACGGCTGAATTTGCTTACTTTTGCACATTCAAAAAACAGCTACCATTTTTTTAGTATTGGTGTAACCTTATAGTTTGGCTACGGGCTAATAAAAGTAGCGAAAAGCTAAGTAATAATGAATATAAGAAACATCGCCATCATTGCGCACGTAGATCATGGCAAGACTACATTGGTTGACAAAATACTGCATAGCACGAACATTTTTCGTGATAACCAGGAAACCGGTGAGTTAATTATGGATAGTAATGACCTCGAAAAGGAACGCGGTATCACTATTTTTAGTAAAAACGTATCTGTAACCTACAAAGGCGTTAAGATAAACGTTATCGATACTCCAGGCCATGCTGATTTTGGCGGAGAGGTAGAAAGGGTATTAAAAATGGCTGATGGTGTGGTTTTATTGGTTGATGCTTTTGAAGGGCCGATGCCACAAACTCGTTTTGTGTTGCAGAAAGCTTTGCAATTAGGCTTGCGCCCGATTGTGGTTATTAATAAAGTAGATAAGGCAAACTGCCGCCCTGACGAAGTTCATGATGCTGTATTTGAATTATTCTTTAATCTGGATGCTACTGAAGAACAGCTTGATTTTGCCACCATTTACGGTAGTAGCAAACAAGGCTGGATG
>JANYFI010000487.1 GCA_025362765.1 Ferruginibacter sp.
TTAAGAATACAGGGATGCTAAGGTTTACAGGGTATAACCGGTTGAGTGGAGGAATTAATGCATTAACGCATGCGTTTAATAATAAGCTGTTATTCGGTGTCAATTTAAACATTGCAAGTTCTAATGAAACATTAACTGCAAGAGATTTGGGCGGTGCCACAACTACTAATCTTGCGGTATCGTTGGTGCCAACAATTCCAGTATATCAAAAAGATGGAACAACCTATGCCGGTGAATTGGGTGCAGGTTATTCTGACAGAAACAATCCCCTGCACATGCAGGATTTGGCAAAATGGAACAATGCAAACCGCCTGAGTTCATTCGGAAATATTTTTGCGGAAATTCAGCCCATCAAACATTTGTTCTTCAAAACAAGTATTGGTGCTGATGATGCAAGATTTTTAAATAAGGTAATTACACCAACTTTTACAGAAGGGGCGTTGGCCCGCACAACAAACAGTTTGTCATTTGATCAGAATCATTATTTGAGTCTTACTTTTTCAAATACGCTGCGTTACAACCTCAATTTAAATAGCAAACACCACTTTAATTTTTTAGCAGGTACGGAATACATCAAGACGGATGTTGATGCTCAAACTACATCGAAGCAAGGTTTTGCGTTGCAAACAGAGGATTACTTTACATTAAGCGCAGGTACGGGTAATACTGCAGTAACAGGCGGTTCATCAGGTAACAGGCTGTTCTCTTTATTTGGACGTATTGATTATAATTTTTCTGACAAATATCTTGCGGCCGTAACTGTTCGTCGTGATGGATCGTCAAGATTTGGTGCCGACAATCGCTTTGGTGTTTTTCCTGCTGCATCTGTGGGATGGAGGATAGACAGAGAAGCATTTATGCAGAAAAATAAAATTATCTCCGAATTAAAATTAAGGGCGGGTGTTGGTCGTGTTGGTAATCAGCAAATCGGCGATCTGGCACGCTTTGGTTTATTTGATACAAGGTATGGAACGACTGAATACCAACGGCTAAATAATAATGGTTTTTGGGAACAGTATATGAACATTGGTACAGCATACTCGCTTTCTGGTGCTAATACCGGAAGCCTGCCGTCAGGTTTTGTGCAGACACAAGCAGCAAATACTTCACTTAAATGGGAAACAACAGATGAAATAAACACCGGGTTAGACTTTGCTGTTTTGAATAATAAAATCTTCGGTTCATTCGATTATTTCACCAGGAAAACAACAGGCATATTAATTACACCACCAGTTGCTTCCGCTTTAGGTGAAGGACAATCCAAAGCAGTAAATGGTGCATCAAAAAGTAACAAAGGCTGGGAGTTGGTGTTAGGCTATCGCGGTAACCAAACCGGCGATTTGAAATACAATGTGCAAGCCAACTTCGCTCACTTCAGAGATAAGATTACAGAGCTTCCTGAAAATGTACGGCCAGCTTACGCAGGCAACCTGGTTAATACAATTATCGGGCACTCTCAATTTGATGTGTTTGGATACAAGACGGCAGGTCTCTTCCAATCCCAGGCAGAGGTAGATAAAGCACCCACACAAATAGGCGCAGGCCCGGGCAGAATTCGCTATGTAGATGTTAATGGTGATGGAAAAATTGATGATCTTGACAGGACATGGCTTGGTTCTACCTTACCAAAATTGGAGTATGGTTTAAGAATAGATTTGTCGTACAAACAATTTGATTTATCCATTTTTGGATCAGGTGTGGCAGGCAAAACAGGCTTTGATGTTTACTCTATGTTTAATCAATTAATGAGAAGCAGGGAGAATGTAGGACCAGGCGTATTGAATGCGTGGACTCCAACCAATACCAGCAGTAAAGTACCAGCGTTAACACTGAAGGATAATAACAACGAAACCCGTACCTCCGATTATTTCATGGTAAACGCGTCTTATTTCAAAATGCGTAATATCCAGTTGGGGTACAATATTCAGCCCAAATCTGTTTTTTCAAGATTGCGCTTTTTTGCCATGGCCGAAAATCTTTTTTGGTTCAAAAGCAAGAGCTATATAAGTCCTGATCCTGAAAGAATTGATCTGGATCCGGTACCCATTCCAAAAACATTCACTTTTGGTATTAACGCATCATTTTAAAGTAAAAACTACAACAACATGAAAAAGATAATTATAGCAGCTTTTATAACATTCGGACTATTGTTTTTTAGTTCTTGTAAAAAGGAATTGGATTACAAGCCAACGGGTTTATTACCCTCTACGGATTTAGCATCGCCTACACCCACACAGGTAGAAGGACTGGTAACTGCAGCTTACGCTGCAATAGGAAACGGCGATATGATAGGACCCATTTATAGCGATTGGGTTTATGGTAGTGTACGCTCAGATGATGCCTACAAAGGTGGTGGTGGCACCGGGGATGTGGGCGAAATAGATGCGATGGAACATTACAACCTGGTAACGCCCACCATTGATTCATATATTTTTCGCACCTGGAAAAATTTATTTAAATCAATTGGCAGGGCAAATGTAGCCTTGCGTGCAGTAAACGCTGCGTCAGAAACAGATTACCCGCAGAAAAAAGTAAGACAGGGCGAGTTGAAATTTTTAAGAGCGCATAGTTATTTCATAATGAAAAAACTTTACAAGAATATTCCAATTTTTGATGAAACAACTTCTGATGAAGATATTTTGAAAGTATCCAATGATTTAGACAATGATGCGGCGTGGAATAAGATTGCAGACGATTTTCAATTTGCAATTGATAATTTGCCGGAAACGCAAACTGACCTGGCCCGTGCAAATAAATTATCTGCAGAGGCCTATCTTGCAAAAGTCAGACTATACCAGGCGTATAAACAGGATGTGACGCATCATGTTATTAGTATCGACCCGGCATTGTTACAACAGGTGGTTACTTTAACACAGGCGGTCATTTCATCCGGAAAATATTCCCTCAGTCCTGACATCGCCAATAACTTTTTACCAGAAACTGAAAACGGCCCGGAATCTGTTTTTGCCATTCAGTTTTCCATCAATGATGGTACTACTTCAGGGAGGTTAAATTATGAAGATGGATTAACCTATCCACATGGTGCTCCGCAATATGGTTGCTGCGGTTTTCATGCAACAAGTCAGAATATGGTGAATGCTTTTACCACAGATGTAAATGGCTTACCCCATTTTGATACATTCAACAATGGTATTGCTGATTTGAATATCGCAACAGTAGATGTTCGGCTGGACCATACGGTGGGTATAGAAGGTCACCCTTATAAATATGATAACACTTTGCCGTTCAGTAATAGTTGGGTAAGGGATGCCGGTGTATATGGAAATTTTCATACCATGCGCAATCAGCAACTGGCTACCAGTTCCTCTTATTTTAAAAATGGTCCGTTTATAGGTTCTGCAAAAAATTATGATATTCTCAGGTATGATGATGTGCTGTTAATGCAGGCCGAAGCATACATTCAATTGGGTCAGCAGGATATGGCAAGGCCAATTATTAACCAGATAAGGGTAAGGGCTGCGGCAAGTACCGGAAGATTAAAAAAAGCCGATGGTACGTTTGCATCTCATTACAATGTGGGGCAATACAGTGCCAACGGCTGGACAAAAGACTATGCCTTTAAAGCCTTGCAATGGGAGCGGAGACTGGAGTTTTCAACCGAAGGTTCAAGGTTTTTTGATTTGGTTAGATGGGGAATTGCAGAACCAACGCTGAATGCTTATTTAAATGTTGAAAAAGTGAGAAGAACATTTTTGGCAACAGCAAAATTTACTGCAGGCCGGGATGAGTATCTGCCCATTCCTCAATCGGAAATTACATTTACCAATGGCTTGTATAAGCAGAACCCAGGCTATTAATAATAGCTTAACGATGCACTCATTGCATATGCTGAGCGTTTTAGTTTAAGGGCTTCCAATAATAGTTAGTCGTTTTTTAGTAAACAGGAGGAAGTGCCTACTTCCTCCTGTTTAAAACAAGGCGTATCTGGGTTCACTAAACTTAGCGTTCTTCATTTACAAAATCTTATATTTAGTATTTATTAAAGTCTTGTTATGAAAATTAGAAAAATCACCGTTTTGTTTTGTGGTTGTGCTGTGTTGTTGATAGCAAATGTCTTTGCTCAGCAAACAGCGCAAATGAAAGAACAGCATCGTCCGCAGATTCATTTTTCTCCTAAAAAAAACTGGATGAACGACCCTAACGGGATGGTGTACTACAATGGAGTGTACCATTTGTTTTTTCAATACAACCCTTACAGTTCTGTATGGGGGCCGATGCATTGGGGGCACGCTACCAGTGAAGATTTAATTCACTGGCAACAACAGCCTGTTGCAATTTATCCTGATAGCCTGGGAACTATTTTTTCGGGTAGCGCCGTGGCAGATGAGAATAATACAAGCGGTTTTGGTAAAAAAGGAAAGGTGCCCTTGGTGGCAATTTATACACAGCACGATACCGTTGGTGAAAGAGCCGGTAAAAATAATTTTCAAAATCAAAGCATTGCTTATAGCGTTGATGAAGGAAAAACATGGATCAAATATTCAGGTAATCCTGTAGTTAAAAATCCTGGTCTCCGGGATTTTCGCGACCCAAAAGTAATGTGGTTTGCACCACAGAAAAAATGGATAATGACACTTGCGGCCAACAACGTTGTCATTTTTTATTCTTCTCCTGATTTAAAAAACTGGACAAGAGAAAGTGAGTTTGGAAAAGATCGCGGCGCTCATGGCGGTGGATGGGAATGTCCTGATTTAATAACATTGGATGATAACGGCACCCAACGCTGGGTACTGATTGTGAACCTTAATCCGGGAGCGCCCAATGGCGGTTCGGGAACGCAGTATTTTATCGGCAATTTTGATGGTAAAAATTTTACGTCTGATCAAAAGGAAACGAAATGGATGGATTATGGCCCGGATAATTATGCAGGCGTTACGTGGAGTAATACCGGAAAAAGGAAAATTTTGATAGGCTGGATGAGTAACTGGCTATATGCGAACCAGGTACCCACTGAAAAATGGAGAAGTGCCATGACAATTCCCAGGGAACTTAAGCTACAACATATGGACGATGATATTTTTATGGTGTCACAACCTGTAGCTGAACTGGCCGGGATTGAGTCTAAACCGGTTACAATTATTAATATTGTGGCAAATGGAAAGGTTGACTTGAGTAAACAGATGGGTACTATAAAATTTCCGTGCCGGATTAATATAAAAGTAGCGACACTGAAAGATTTTTCATTGTCGTTTTCAAACAATGCAGGCGAAGAATTGGTGTTGGGGTATGATAAAAAAGACAATCAGTATTTTATTGACCGTTCTACATCAGGTAAAACAGGTTTTCAAAAAGATTTTGCAGCAAGGCATACAGCGCATCGCATAGCGAAAGGCCCGAAAATGAATATGTCGCTGGTGATTGATGTGAGCTCCATTGAATTATTTGCAGACGATGGCTTAACAGAGATGACAGAAATATTCTTTCCCAATAAACCTTATAACCAACTTCATCTGCTGAGCAATGAAAATATGTTGATAAAGAAATTGGAATACAGCCGCCTTAAAGGCATCTGGTAACAATTTATGGTAAATAAGGCATTAGCTTAAAAAATGCCCCTGCAAGATAAGCTTCCTAAAATAAATGTATTTCAATGGTACAATACTATTGAAACCCTATTTAAAAGTTCCCTTTTTAGCGGGATGTAATTTTAAATCAACCCTCGCCCATAGGTAAAATAATGCGCATTATTTAATATATGAGGGAATTACGTGATTTACTTTTTTGTAAATAAGGCAATTGATGTCGTTCGTTAAATAATTGTGTCGTTTAATAAAAACCTGTAGTTTTTTTTCGATTGTTAGATAGATTGCACTCGGTTTTTCATAGGATATTGGATTTAAATCGGGGCTGAATTTCTATTCCGGCCCTTTTTTATTTTATAAATATCATACTACACAATGTCGGCTGTATAATTATTTAATCCCATTTGTACTTTTATTTCTCACCTGATATTTGGCAATAAATTTTTTGTATTTAATTCAGTTACCAGGACTATTGCAAGGGCAAAGGAGTACCGGTTAGTTGTTATTAGGGGGTATAATTGTACAAAATATTTTCAAAATATATTCTTGTCGTAAATTAATGCCTGGTTGCTTCTATATGTTGGGTGGCTTTTATTTTGCCTGCCCTACTTTTTTCAAGCAGGAATCACCAGCTCAACCCTATAGCCAGTGGTGGTATAGACAGGTGGTTTACCAAATGATATTTTAAGGTTAGTTTTGTTGCTGATATTAAATAATTCTATCCGCTCCTGCACCAAATTTTGCCCCATACCAAGGCCGTAATAAGGATGATCAACATTGTTGCCATTGTCTTCAATAGTAATCACTACCCCATGGTTATTATTTTTATTTACCGTAATTTTTATTGTTCTGTTTTCCTGGCTACTGGCTAATATCCCATACTTTAGGGCATTTTCGGCTATGGGTTGCAGTATAAGGGGCGGCACCATAATACGGGTAATATCAATAGCCGTGTCGTGTGTTAAAATATATTTAAAATCAATGTCCTCATTAAATCGTTGCTGCTGTAGCTTTAAGTAAGCATCAAGAAATTCGAGTTCTTCAGCCACGCTGATTTTTTCTTTATTATTTGTTTCAAGATAAGTGCGTTGCAGTCTTGAAAAATCTGATACCACCTGGATGGCTTCATCATATTTTTCTTCCAGTATCATCGAACTAATGAGGTTCATAGAATTATATACAAAGTGCGGATTCAGGTTCTGTTTCAAATTTTGCAATTTGTTTTCCAGCAACCTTTTCTTCATTTTTCTTTTATCAATATTTGATTTAATTATAAATGCCGATACAATAAGTAATGCCAGCAAGCATGTGCCGATAAACCATGGATTTTTGTTTAAAGGAAGCGTGATTTTTAAACGTTGTATTGCCTGATGACTGCCAATCTTTAATAATAAGGTATAATTACCATTTGGTAGTCCGTCATCAAAGTCAAATTCAGAGAACTTGGTATATCTGACAGATTCCATTTTTCCATTGCGCCATATCTCGAGGGCCTTCAAATTATGATCCTGCATAAAATAATCCGCAAAACTGAGGGTTATTTTAAAACCGGCATTTTCAAAAACTGATTCAGGGCAAACAATTGACAGATCTTTTGGATCAAAATAATCTCTAGGCCGTTCCAGTTCGCTTAATGAAAATTTAGTGAGCGAATTATTAGTGGCGATTAGTAAGGAATCTTCCACGATAAGCGGCTTTTTAATCTGGTTATAACTACCGAAATAAAAATAGGAAACAGGCTTCATTTTTAAACTCATCTTCATTATTCCATTGTCATTCACAATGTACAAATTGTTTTTACGGGATAAGATCCAGCGTATACCAATCACATCAGCCAGCAGGGAATAAGTAGAATAAGATTTTAGTAATATCAACTGACGTGAATGAAAATCAATTGTATATTCTTTTACTTCATCTTTAAAAAGTGCATATATGGTATTACCAGATACAGTAAAATCGTTGATAAGATGTATGGAAGTATCACTACAGGCAAGTGGATAACCTTCCTTTTCCGACACTATATAAAACCCCAGTTCTTTATTAAGAAATATAATTTTATCATCCAGCTTAAATACGTCGGGGTTATGAGAATTGACATTACTGATAATTTCACCCTTTTTTGTATCTATATTATAACGCAGTACCGGGCCGTTGGTATAATAAACAAAAATATTTTTATTTATTCTTTCAATAACCGCAATGCTCTTACTGTTGGTTGCGTTTTGCTCTAAAGGCAGTTCAAATATGGGTTTCAGCGAAGAGGCCTGATATCCTTTTATAAAATGAGCATTGGCGTAAATAAGCGTATCGCCTGCTATACTCATGGCGGAAATAACGTCCCGTATTTTATTTTTCCTGCTGGGGACTCGTTTTGCAGTTGTATTTAATTTTTCAAAATAATTATCTGAATAAATAAAGGTAATTGCGTCATTCGCTACAATGTTGCACTCTGTAGGTTTATCAATCATCATACTTCCCCCAATACCGCTTTGCAAAAAAAGCCCGTTATTGCTGGTGCCGTAAATAAGCGTATTGTTGATAGAGTCAAGCGTCATACAGGTAATGTAATCAGCCGCCTTAATTGAGGTGTAAGAATAGTCGCTGTTCAAAATACAGAGCAGTCCTTTTTTATTGCTGATGGTATCTCCTATGGCTAAAATGATTTTGTCTTTCTGCCAGGCGATATCCCAAACCATATAGCCGGTACCCAGTGATTTTAAAAAATCAAGCGAAACCGGCGGCTTGTTTTTTTCTATTACAAGTAACGATTGATAATTGCCGCCACTTCCTAAAAAAAGTTTATTGTTATGGTAAACCGCAGCCGTGTAATTTTCTGCATAGAGTTTTTTATTCCCTTTAAAAAATATTGCATTGCAGTTCTCTTCGAAGGCCTGGTTTTTAAATTTTACAATTTGTTTTGAAGGTGTAGCAAGGCCATACAATTCATCGTCATATTGAAACATGTCGATTAAGTAATCGCCCTTTATGCCGGAGGTAAGCTGCAATTTATTTAAGCTGCCATTTTTCCATAAATAAGGGTCACCCTCACTCAGCATAAAAAGCATGTGCTTAAAAATTTTAAACTTTCGGACAGGAGAAATTTCATCCGGTCCATAATGTTTATAAAGATTTCCGGTAAACCTGTTGAACAAAAAAAGATCTGCCTGTGCAGTACCGATAAAAACCAGGCTGTCAAGAAATTCAATGGCCTGGATGCCTCTGTGTACTACCGCAGCTTTAATTATTTTTTGTGCGGCAGTATTGTCGTTGTGAATATCAAGGCCATAGTCTGTACCAACCCAAATCCTTCCTTTTTCATCGGTTTTAACGGCCTTAATGGTATTGGATTGCAGCCCAAAGGTTACATCCAGTTCGGGACTTAATTTTTCGCTTTGTGCACAGATGTTTTGTTGACAGGATAAAACTAAAAGTGCAAAGACAATTCTTTTGCACCAACTCTTGAAACTGGCAGACATGTATTATGTATTGTAGTGAGCGAATTTTTTTTAAACGATTTTATCATCATTTTATTTATGATGTAAGATTTGTGAATTCTTATAAAATCCTTGCCCAGTGCATCCGTCATTGATTTTAGTGTTTTCGCGGTTATGTATTCCCTGTTCTTGGTAAGGTGGATTTTTGAATACGCACCTTCCGCCTGTAAAAATTCAATTTCGTCTAACTGTATTGGTATGGTTGCTCCCTGGTCTTTAATGTGCAGATATTTTTTGCTTCCTTTCGTATCCATTACTTCTTTTTCGTAACGGTTTACGCAAAGGGTAAATTCAGCAGGGTTAATCGGTTTCAGCAGGTAATCAAAAGCATTTTCTTTAATGGCCTTAATAGCGAATTCCGAATAAGCGGTAACGAAAATTACTTTTGTGTCATTAGCTAAATATGGCAGCAGGTCGAACCCTGATTGATTGTTCAAATTGATGTCTAAAAAACAAATATTAAAATGATCTTCTTTTGTCAGCTGAATGGCTTCATCCAATGAAGATGCCGTTATTATTTTTTCAAATAAATAATAACAGTTTTTATTTAGTAATATTTTAAGAGATGACCTGCCACTGTGTTCATCGTCTACGATTAGTGCAGTTAATTTAGTGTTGGACATTGCTACAGCGTTTTAACCTTCAATTTAAGGTAATCCTGCAATATTAGCACAAACCGGCCGTAAACAGTTACAGAACAACCCATCATTGCATTGCCAGGCTTATGTATGCGGCGTTTCGCCTGGAAGGATATTTGTATTGCTTTTGCCAAATTAGAGGTAAGTTTTTGTAAACCGGGCTTTTCTTTTAATTGATCAATATCGTACATTCCAATAAAAGCAATGATTAGGAAAGCAACTGCTTAAGGGAAAATAATTTTGGGGAGATAATAAAACGTATACAACAGGCACTTGAATGGATATAGGCCACTAAATGGAAGTTTGGAAAGAAAAGACATGGGCAATTACGGGAGGTTGAATTTTTTTATAAAAAAAGGGCAGACCGGTATGCAGCCAATTTGTTATTTAATGATAATTCCCGAACCCAGTTTATACCTTATAGCAAACAGGCTTTGGCTTGATGATAAGTCTTTTTGCTACGGGCTTATCTTATTTTTCTAAATAAGTATTTTGTAACTTTTAAGTTAGATCTTACTGTACAAATAGTTTGAAAAAATCACCGCCTTGTACAATTAACTTATTCCGGCGCCTGCAATAATTGGAATAAGTAATTAAAAGTTCAAAAATGAAAGTATGAATAAGGGACACTAGTGAGTTTATTTATAAAAGATGAATACTGGCATGATAACGAGCCCGGGTGCCAGATTCCATTTATGTATAATTATACGGCATCGCCTTATAAAATCCAACGGCAGGTTTTAAAAATTCTTGCAGAAGAATACAGTGATGGTGCCGGTGGTTTGAGTGGCAATGGTAATGCCGGGCAAATGAGTGCCTGGTATGTATTTGCAGCAATGGGCTTTTACCCGGTAGATCCGGTGAGCAACGAATACGAATTGTGTGTGCCACTGTTTGATTCGGTAACGATCTATTTAATGAGTGGTAAAACGTTTTCTATAATAGTCAATAAAAAAAGCGCTGGAGC
>JANYFI010000515.1 GCA_025362765.1 Ferruginibacter sp.
GACTACAGGTTACAACTACTTGACAATGGTG
This sequence comes from Ferruginibacter sp., assembly GCA_025362765.1. GTDB lineage: Bacteria > Bacteroidota > Bacteroidia > Chitinophagales > Chitinophagaceae > Ferruginibacter. Next base: position 32 of record JANYFI010000515.1, read on the forward strand.
ATATCGCCCTCTCTTTTAGACAATTTGGACAATATTCATGGTCCTTCGTCACGCCTGCACCGTTGTATCAAGGGGGTGTTGTTATCCTGGATAATAATTTAAATTTTAAAAATGGTTACTGCTTCCGGAATAATATAGAAAGTAATGTGGCTAACAGCCATATTACCATACATCCTGATGGTTCGGGTCTATTCACTATGTTGAACCAACTGGGCGGCTATAGTGGAGAGACTTACTTAACGCAGTTTAAAGATGGTGTAATATTAAAACAACGTGTAAGATCATTTTCAAATGAGGGATACCCCTTGGAGAATGAGAGTATTCCATTTGATAACGGAGCAGATCTATTGGTACAAACCGTTGGAGACAGTATTAACAACAAGACTACAATTGTTTTTACCAAGCTTCATTTAACCGATACATCTTCTGCATGCCTGGGACAGGAAACCAACGCAACTTTTATTGAACCACTACACTTCGGGTATGAGGGATATGCCTATTTTGATTCCATCAGAACTTCCTTATTCTTGCCAAGGCGACCACGAACTTTTTTTCAGGCAGACATTAATTTAGCCAAACCTACATTTTTGTGTAATCAAACATCTGTTTGCGATACTTTAAAATTATTAAGCAACACAGATACCACCTGCCCGCAAATTCCAATAATAATCAACTGCCGAAAAAATCCACTGTGCGGCAGTATAGTTCAGTTTAATTACGATACAACGGCTGTTCAATCCTTTAGCTGGATGAATGACAGTACGTACCAGGTTGTGTTCCGAACCGGATGGCGTGGCTATTTAAGAGGAAGCATACCGGGCTGCACTATTCATACTGATTCTGTTTTACTAACGATATTGCAGGCTCCTGCATCGCTCAATATTGGCCCCGATACTAGTATTTGTCCGGGTAACCTGCTGCTGCTAAACGCCCATGCTGGCTACGCCAGTTATCTGTGGCAGAATGGAAGCACTGATTCATCTTTTACAGTTACCAACCCTGGCACTTACTTCGTAAAGGTGAAGAATGCTTGTGGTGATTTTTTTAATGACACAGTAATAGTAACATCTCATGCCCCAATAGCTTTTAATCTGGGTAACGACACTACCATTTGTAATACCGAAACAGTCGCCATTATTGCTCCCACAGGGTTTATCAGTTATCAATGGTCGCCAGCTTACAACATAAGTCAAACCAGCGGCAGCTCAGTAAATGTTAGTCCGGCAACAAGTACCTATTACAGTGTGAAGGCAGAAAAAACGCCTGGTTGTTTTGTTTACGACTCAATAAAAATTAACGTAAAAACTTCACCGCCAATTCAACTTGGCCAGGATAGAAGTTTTTGTAGTGGCGACAGTACATTACTAAATGCAGGAAATGGATTTACCCAATACCAATGGAGTAATGGAAATATCACCCAACAAATCCATGTATTAACCAAGGGGGACTATTCTGTTATTGGAATCACCTCAGACGGATGTAGATCTTACGATACAATAAGCATTGTAAATGTTTGGTCAGATCCAATCGTGCATTTAGATCATAACCCTAATCTTTGTATTGGTTCCACACGAACACTGCAGCCCGGAAATTATGCAACTTATATATGGCAGGATGGAAGTATGTTACCTACTTTTACAATAAGTACCCCTGGCAATTATTATGTAACCGTAACTGACGATCATCAATGCCAGGGAAGTGATACGGTGCATATTTTAACCCTGCGTCCGCTGCCATCTAAATTCTTACCGGTAGATACTGCCATATGCTATTATGATGAAATAGTCTTAACAACCAGCCAGTTTTTTTCTTCCTATGTATGGAGTACAGGTGAAACAACTGCTGCTGTAACAATTAAACAAGCCGGTATTTACTGGTTGATGGCAACAGATCAATATGCCTGTACCGGTAAGGATTCGGTTACGGTGTTGCCTAAAGAATGTATGAAAGGACTTTACGTACCGACTGCATTTTCACCCAACCAGGATGGAAAGAATGATTTATTTAAACCCTTGATTTTTGGTAATGTGCTATATTTTGAATGGACCATTTACAACAGATACGGACAGGCTGTTTTTACAGCACATAACCCCACTGAAGGTTGGGATGGAAATGTTAAAGGGGTTCCTCAAAATCCGGCTGGTTTTATATGGAAGTGCAGGTACCAATTGGAAGGAGAAAAAATGAAATTTAAATCTGGTTCTGTTGTTTTGGTGAGGTAATTTGTGCAACCAGTTTTTTCTACAGTAATTCTCAGGTAAATGGGAGCCAAACCTGATTGGTAATTTTTTTGCTTTTTCATGTAGAAAAGCATGCTAAAATTTGTCGTCATGGTTTAATCATTTAAAGTGAACAAAATTAGCAATGCAGCTTAAGCAAAACAAGATGTTCACCCTGTGAACATCTTGGTATACAAATAATTATGCAAAATTCGGTGAGTTGTAATACTGGGAGCCACTACTCACCGAATCACTCACCTTTTTTTTTGTTATTCATTGTATGTTTTGTTGATCTCCCAAAACGAAAAAAGCCCACAAA
>JANYFI010000531.1 GCA_025362765.1 Ferruginibacter sp.
TTTTTAGAAGAAAATAAATAAACCGCTGTAAAAAATGGAGAATTGTTTGTACAATTCTCCATTTTAATATATAAAAATGACGTTTATTTTACTGCTCCCATTTTAGCTTCTATGCTAAGTGTGGCATGTGGCACAGCACGCAAACGGGCCTTATCAATTAATTTACCAGTAACGCGGCAGATTCCATAGGTTTTGTTCTCAATGCGCATGATAGCTTTCTCCAGATGGTCTATAAATGTTATCTGGCGGCTTGCCATCTGGCTTAATTGTTCTCTTTCCATGCTAAGACTTCCATCTTCCATTGTCATATAGCGGTTGTCGCCTTCGTCACCACCCATTTCGTCTTTCCTGGTAATTAAACCGTGTAAATAAGATAATTCCTTTTTAGCTGCCTCCAGTTTACGTTGAATCAATTCCTTGAACTCCAGCAACTCATGATCGCTGTATCGTTGTGTAGGAGCACCTGGATCTCTTTCTGATTTATCCAGCACTGATTTGGTGAAATCCGGCTGGTATTTTCTAACTGTCTTTGTCGCAATTTTTGGTATAACTACAGGCTTGGCAGCCGGAACTTTTATATCTTTTGCTTTTACATCTGCTGCGGGTTGCTTTGATGGAATAGTCGCTTTTTCGCCAGTTGTTTTGGCTGCAGGTTTTTTAGTTTCTTCTTTCTTTGCCATAGGTTTTAATGCTGGTTGAACAGCTTTTGCAGCAGCAGATTTAATCGCTACCGTTTTTTTAATAACTTGTTTCACAACCGGTTTTATTAATTTTACCGGAACTTTTACTTGCTTTGCAACTGGCTTAGCTTGTTTTTTTCCTTGGATAACTTTGGATGCAGGAACGTTTTTTTTAACTACTGCAACTTTTTTAGCAGCAGGCTTTGCTTGGGTGTTTTTAGGTTTAGCTGCAGGGCTAACTACTTTTTTTGCTACCGCTTTTACTGGCGCAGTTTTAGGAGCTACTTTTTTTTGCGGCGCAGCTTTTTTTACTGGTTTAGCTGTTTTATTTCCTGAAGTTAGGGCAGATTTTGCTACAGGCTTTGCTATAGCTTTTTTTTGTGTTGCCATGCTACTATCCTTTTTTAACTACGTTTACTATTAAGATGGCATCGTTCACCTCAATTTCAGTGCCGTTGTTTAATTGCGGCACAAAAGCAAGCGAATCGGCCAAAATTTCGGCGCAAATATAATCTTTAAATTGATTTAATGAAGATTGTAATATTTCATTTTGCAATACGGTCACATTTATCCTGTCTGTTAATTCAAAATTATTGTCTTTACGGATATTTTGAATCTTATTTACAAATTCCCTTGCGTTGCCCTCTTTTTTTAACTCGTCAGTAATTGTAATGTCTAAAGCTACGGTTAAACTTCCCTTATTCGCTACTTCATATCCTGGAATTTCGTCAGTCGAGATTTCAAGATCTTCTGTAGTAATAAAAATAGCTTCTTCGTTGTTGACAATGTAATCAGGGTTAAGCAAGTATGGTACTTCCTGAATTGTATCAATGACTGCATTGTTAAACCCGCCAATTAATTCGGCAGCCCATTTCATTTTGGCGCCTAGTTTTTTGCCCAGGGTTTTAAAATTGGCTTTGGCTTTCTTTTGAATAAAGTCATTTTCCGCCCCCAATACATCTACTTCTTTTATATTGGTTTCAGCTTTAATGATTTCCTCAACCTGTTTTATTCTTGCTGCCATACCGGCATCTGTAGCAGGGATAAATACTTTTTGCAGTGGCTGGCGAACTTTTATATTTACTTTCTTTCTTAAAGACAAAATCAACGAGCAGGCATCCTGTGCCAGCTTCATCCTTTTTTCCAGGTCAATATCAATCACTCCTTTATTCGCAACCGGAAAATCTGTATGATGAACAGACACTTTGTTAAAGCGTTGGCTAACCGAATTAAGGTTATTATACAACCAATCTGCAAAAAAAGGCGCTATTGGTGCCATTAATTTGCACAAAGTTTCCAGGCATTCATACAATGTTTGGTAAGCGCAAATTTTGTCCTGAGCATATTCTCCTTTCCAAAACCGCCTGCGGCAGAGCCTTACATACCAGTTGCTTAAAAGCGTATCTACAAAATCTTCAATAGCACGGCCGGCTTGGGTTGGTTCGTAGTCATCCAGACTTATCTGTACTTTTTCAATCAGCGAGTTAAGACATGATAAAATCCACTGGTCAATTTCTGGTCTGTCTTTTACCTGGATATAGGTTTCTTTAAAAGCGAAGCCATCTACATTGGCATATAAGGCAAAAAACTGGTAAGTATTATAAAGCGTTCCGAAAAACTTTCTTTGTACTTCTTTAATGCCTTCCACATCAAATTTCAAACTATCCCAGGGAGAGGCATTGGTAATGAGGTACCAGCGGGTTGCGTCAGCCCCAAACGTATCAATGGTTTTAAAGGGATCCACCACGTTGCCGAGACGTTTACTCATTTTATTGCCATTTTTATCCAGCACTAATCCATTACTAACGACCGTTTTATAGGCAACACTGTCAAATAATAATACACCCAAGGCGTGTAATGTATAAAACCAGCCACGGGTCTGGTCTACGCCTTCGCAAATAAAATCTGCGGGAAAAGCGCCGCTGACAGGATTGCTTTTTGAAGCTGCATGATATTGCCAGAAGTTTTCGGTAGTTAACGGGCCAAATTCATTTGAACTGGCGTCGGGCAGACCCCATTGGGCATATGGCATGGCACCACTGTCAAACCAAACATCTACCAGGTCCGACACCCTTTTCATTGCTTTACCAGTATCACTTACTAATATAATATCGTCTACATAAGGCTTGTGCAAATCCAGGGCATTTTCGTGCAGGTAATGCTTATTGGTTTCGCCACCCAGTACTTCACCCGCTTTTTTTATTTCGCTGTTTAGTTCTGCAATAGAGCCAATACATTTTTCTTCTTCGCCATCTTCTGTACGCCAGATAGGCAAAGGAGTGCCCCAATATCGGCTACGGCTAAGGTTCCAGTCTACCATATTTTCCAGCCAATTGCCGAAACGGCCCGTGCCTGTAGCTGCGGGTTTCCAGTTGATGGTTTTATTTAACTCCACCATCCGGTCTTTTACCGCCGTTGTTTTTATAAACCAGGCATCCAAAGGATAATAAATAATGGGCTTATCGGTACGCCAGCAATGCGGGTAATTGTGCTCAAATTTCTCTACTTTAAAGGCTCGGTTTTCTTTTTTTAGTTTTACGCTTATGTCGACGTTTACATCTACATAGTCTTTTTCATCTTTATAGTTTTTTACATAGCGCCCGCTGAATTCGCCTACACCGTCAATAAATTTACCCTGTTTATCTACCAAGGTTAAAATACCAAGATTATTTTTTTTACCAACTTTATAGTCATCCGCACCAAAGGCCGGGGCAGTATGTACAATACCTGTACCATCTTCGGTAGTAACAAAATCACCCAATATAATTCTGAACGGTTGTGCATCTGTCGTTATTTCTCTTATCTCTTGTAATGTATTTGCTTCAGATGGAAGAAGTTGTTCATAGTGTATTCCTTGAAGATGCGACCCTTTGAATTCAGCAAGAAGTGTCCACCATGTATTTCTACCTTTGTCTACTAACTCCTTTATAGCATCCTTTAATTCGTCCTCAGATAGCTCCTTTTTGTGAGAAATCTTATAACTTAAATTTGATCTATGATAATAATCGCCTACAATTAAATCATTTACATTTTTATCCTCTGATTGAAGAAAATACTTATTTAATAAATTCTTGGCAAGAATTACATTGCATGGCTCTAATGTGTATGGATTAGCGGTTTCAATCAAAACATAATCAATATTTGGCCCAACAGTTAATCCTAAGTTTGATGGCAATGTCCATGGAGTTGTTGTCCAAGCCATGAAATACACGTTTGATGATTTGAGTTCGGAATTTTCTGAAATTTTAATCAAGTCAGCAGCAAATGTATTTGTGCCATATTCAGCTAAAGCTTTGGCCGGCAATACGTTTGCAATACCCTCGTTTATTTTAGACTCTAAAACTCTAAACATCGCCACCACACTCGTATCCTTCACATCCTTATAAGTACCCGGCTGGTTTAATTCGTGGCTTGATAAACCTGTACCTGCTGCAGGAGAATATGGCTGTATGCTCACACTTTCGTACAGGTAACCTTTTCTATACAATTCTTTCAAACACCACCATAGGGTTTCTACATAATTATTTTCAAATGTTACATAGGGATTGTTCAAATCTACCCAGTAGCCCATTTTTTTAGTAATATCGTCCCACTTGTCTTTAAACTTCAATACTTCCCTTCTACAGGTAGCATTGTATTCTTCCACGGATATTTTTTTTCCGATATCCTCCTTGGTAATGCCCAGCAGTTTTTCAACGCCCAGTTCAACAGGCAATCCATGCGTATCCCAGCCGCCCTTGCGTTTTACCTGGAAGCCCTGCATAGTTTTATAACGGCAAACAAGGTCTTTCAGCGTTCGTGAAATTACATGGTGAATGCCGGGCATGCCATTGGCACTAGGCGGACCTTCATAAAAAACGAATGGAGGATGTCCTTCCCGCAACTCAACACTTTTTTCAAAGGCATTGTTCTTGTTCCAATTATCCAGCATTTCCTCGCCTATAAGCGGTAAATTCAATTGCTGGTATTCTGTATATCTGCTTGCCATATTAATAATGCTGTGTAAACTGTAAAATGTGTGCAAAGGTAATAAAATAGCCCATTTGAAGTATTGGAATAAACTAACCGCTCATCATAATTGTGGTCTTTTAAAGTCGAAGTTTTGCACATTATTTTGCTTTGGCATAATATTAGTTCCTTAAAACGAGTAGCATTTAGCTAGAAAATTTTTTAAAAGCTTGTCTTACAGACTAAATTTTTGCTGGTTTAGGGTTTTATTAGGGTAAAGACGGGAGTAATCCTACTCCCGTTATTTTTTATTTAGAATTTATTTTTTCCGCTTTATATCCAATTAAGTAAATATTTCTTAGTGTATTGTTAATCAATATCGATCTAAAACCAACGTAGCTCAAATTTGATATTGAAAAGTCTAAATGATTTGGGTACAATGAAAAAGGCATTCTAAAATAATATTTAGAATGCCTTTTATATAATTTGTAATACCTTTTAGTGAAGTAATAACTCACAAGGTTTAATACCTGTATGCTTTTTAAAAGCGGTACTAAAATGCGAGATAGAGGAATATCCAAGTAGCATAGATACTTCGGTTACACTCAGGCCTTTATCATACAACAAATATTTGGCATGTTCCATGCGCTGACTTTGGTAAAAATCAAAAATAGTTGTGCCGAACATTTCCTTAAAACCCTTTTTGAGGTAACATTCGTTGATGGCTACTTTGCGACTTAACTCCTTTATTGTTAGTGGTTCGCCAATGTGTTGCAACAATACTTCCCTTGCTTTCGCAATTTTTTCCCTGTCGGCTTCATTAGCCAAAAATTTGCAGGTAAACACTTCTTCCTTATCGCCCAACATGCAATCGAGGCTATATAACAGCAGAATTTGTGTTTGTGCATTCACGAATATATTTTCCAGTGTGTCTGCATAGTTATGATTTAGCAAACCTTCAATCGCAATCCTGGTTTTTCCGCAAAGGGGCAATAATTTACTAAAAGAAGTGGTGTGGGTAAAAGAGAGCACATCGTCTGAAATATTTCTTTGTTTTTTGCCGCCCACAAACTGGGTTAGGTAAGTAGGTTTAAAACTAAAACTCAATACATCGATGCTATTTACTTTTTCAACACAGGTTTTAGAAGCATTCATTTTACAAAAATCGCATTCAGCCTGTTTTTCACGGCAGTATACATTTCCTGTAACACAAAACTTCAGTTCAAGATAATTTTCAGCAGGATTGTTTTTAACATAATTATATACCAACATACCCGTATCCTCCATATTCCAGTGGGCATCCCTTCTATATCTTTTGATAGAATAATTTACAGAACCTGGTACAGATCGGCTAATATCCTGTAGCACTGTCAGTTCATTTATCATGAAAGGCTCGTTGTGAGCAATATTAAGTATGTCGGTAGTATGATTCATTGATAACTTTCGATGCAAATATACGATTTAGCAGCAATTTTCCGTAATAATGCCCCAGGTTGGAATGTAATTATTGTGTCATTAAAACAGGGTATTTTACCTTAATTCCTTCAATATAGCCGTGTAAAAATGTTGTTGTTTTGCCAATTTCGGAGCCGAAAAAGAGTTTTTTTTTGTGGAAATCTTTGTATAAATGCTTCACTAAAAGCACTGTATCATTGACCTTACGGCGCTGATTTTCCTTATATTTGCACGAATGTGGATTTTGCTAAATTTAAACAGAATTTGTCCTGATTATGAATACAGAAATTGAAGAAGTAATACCTGTAAAAACCCCGTCAGTAACTGGTGGATACGAAGCTGACAGTATACAGGTTCTGGAAGGGTTGGAAGCCGTGCGTAAAAGACCTGCTATGTACATTGGTGACATTGGCGTAAAAGGGTTGCATCACCTGGTGTATGAAGTAGTAGACAATTCCATTGATGAAGCACTTGCTGGTTATTGCAAAAATATTACGGTAAGTATCAACGAAGACAACTCCATCACCGTGGAAGATGATGGCCGCGGTATACCAACGGGTATGCATACCAAAGAAAACAAGAGTGCGCTGGAAGTTGTTATGACGGTGTTGCATGCAGGCGGCAAGTTTGATAAGGGATCGTATAAAGTATCTGGAGGTTTGCATGGAGTAGGAGTAAGCTGCGTAAATGCATTGAGCATTAAACTGCATGTTACCGTAAAAAGAGAAGGCAAAAAATTCGAGCAGGAGTATTCTAAGGGGGTTCCACAATATGCGGTAAGAGAAATTGGTACCGCAGATTCGACAGGCACAAGGGTACATTTTTGGCCCGACATGAGTATTTTTACCGAAAGCGTTTACAAAAGGGAAATACTCGAAGGCCGTTTAAGAGAACTGGCTTTTTTGAATAGAAAGATCAACATCATTTTAAATGACTACCGTGAAAAAGAGGAAGATGGCAGTACTTATACCAAAACATTTTACAGTGAAGGTGGTATAGTAGAGTTTGTGGAAATGCTGGATAAAAACGCCAACAGAAATGCACTATTGCCGACTGTTATTTATTGCGATGGGCACGATGCCAACAGCAATGTAATGGTAGAAGTAGCCATGATGTACAATACAGGCTACCAGGAGCATTTGTTTAGCTATGTAAATAATATCAATACCATAGAAGGCGGTACGCACGTCGCCGGCTTTAGACGCTCTATAACCAGGGTGTTTAAAAGCTATGGTGAAAA
>JANYFI010000550.1 GCA_025362765.1 Ferruginibacter sp.
CAGTCCTGTTTCCGTCAGCAAATAAAGCTGTCAGGGCCTGTAGCGTGTCTTTCAGGTTGCCGGAAGCTTCATCAAAAAAAGTATCCTTGCTTTTTTTAGATGCTTTATTGTCTGTAGACTTTTTTATACCTGCTTTAACCAATTCAAGCTCATCAAAAAATACCGGAATACTTTTTTCGTAAAAAGAATTGATTGCTTCTATGCTTATCAGGAGATCTTCATATTCAGCTATGAGGTCGTTGATCTCTTTTACATTTTCCAATGTATGTCTTCTCGGTATGCGGTTATATAAGTCCGTTAACGCTGCTGTTGTTGAGTTCATGTATGGATAGAATGTTTAAAACAAATGTACGGTAAACAATATCAGTGTGAACATGCATACCGCCAATGAAATGTCCGGAACTTTTTTAATGCAGGTAAAGATAAACAACATCTTACAACGTAGCGGGTTTGCGCATTATAACAACTTCCTTTCCCGGTATTTGCAATCTATTTTTTTGATACTGTTAAGAACGACGGATTTTAAAAATATTTTCAGCTTGCGCTTGTGGTAAATAATCAATATCTTTCATAAGTTATTTGTTCAATAAATTGCCTAATGCCAAATCATGCTGTATGAAAAAAGACGGTCGCCTGTAGGCGGCCCCACATCTTTTGTTATCCTGATTTTTATTAACGCAACATGCTGAATTTTTTGTCAATGCAAAAATAACTGCAAAGATTTACCATGTAGAATAAGGAAACACTTCCCTATGTAAAAAGCAGTTGATATTAATACCAGTTAGTTTGCCGCTGGTAACTTAGCAGCATTATTTTATTGGTATAGCAATGTTTCTCAGCACAGTAAAGAAGGTGAAGACTGAAAATTAGTAAACCTTAATTTTTAATAAAACCTAAAACAAACCAACATGCAAAACTACGAATCAAACTACAACATGATCGACTGGTGGAAAAAAGCAGTCCTAAAAAACTATGCAAATTTTGATGGCAGGGCAAGGCGGGCAGAATACTGGTATTTTGCTTTATTTAACATGCTACTGCTTATTCCTTTTTACGTCATTGCATTAATAGGAACGCTAAAAGGTGCCACTGGCTTTGCATTGCTGGGGTGGGCAGTTTATATTGTCCTTGCGCTGGGTACATTTATTCCTTCATTGGCCGCAGGTGTCAGGCGCTTACATGATCTCAATAAAAGCGGATGGTATTATTTTATCGTGCTGATACCTTTTATCGGCGTCATCATTTTATTGGTATGGTTCTTTACAGATGGGGACAGGCACGCCAACAATTACGGAGACGACCCTAAAAATCCGGCCGGGCCCGAGTTTGATTTTGAAAAAAGTGCCGTCATCAGTTAATTACACAACATTATTCAGGTATAACCTTATCAAAAAATCCTTCTCACTTTTAAAACAGGGAGAAGGGTTTTTTATGTTACACCTAGCTCCGAAACTGCTGGATAGTGTGGACGATACTATCAATCGGACATACCAACAGGTGGATAGTTTATAGGCAATTTGCAGGAGATTAGATAATAATTTTCGGTAAATGTTGTTATATGGTATTCATAAAACTGTTACCTTTTATGAAATGATAACCATTCGCCCTAATCTTATCTGCTATGAAAAATATTTTACTCCTATTTGTCTGCATTTTCATTTTATATCCGGCCTTTGCCCAAAAACGTTGCATATACCCGGCATGCGAAGTTGATTTTTTAAAGAATAAATTATACATTGTACAAACAGGACAGTTCCGTTTTGACAGTGCGTTAAAAGTAGCGGTTACGGAAGAATGGACCGTGTCCCCGGTGGGTGGCTACATTACCAAAACAGCCTTTGATGCAATGAAAAGGCTGGAGGGAAATTCGTTCCTGGAACCTGCCAAATACAATTGGTATATTCCCAAAAGCCCCAGTGAGCGGGAAGAACACGGCGCATGCGTACTTAATTTTTTTGAAGGGCATACTGTTTATCCAAGTGCGTACATCAATTATGAAAGCATCGACTTGCTGGAAGGATATCCGGCTGACACATTTGACGCTACTATTTACCGGTTGAAACTCATTATTCGTGGCCGTAACAATTATTACAAAGATCACAGTACAAAAAATATTTCTCACAAAAGTAATGAGCTGAGTGTGTTAAAAAGAAAAATACTGTTGATTAATGAGAAGGATATTCACAATGCAGATAGCACCAACAATTTGTATGAACCGGATGCTTTTGCACAGTATCATTACAAAATTGAAATGTCTACTGCGAAAAAAATTGAAGCCATTATACAATCGAAAGATAGTAACTACGTACTGGCTGTGAGGCTGGTGAGCGATTTAGGGTCAGGTGTTTTTTTGTTTAATGTTGCCACTGGAGTATCATTGGGCAACTTGAGGACAAAAGACAGCCCAAGTGCTATTTGTATTAAAGACGTGGAGGTGCTGGAGCAAAAAATCAGCGAATAGGAATTTCACTTTTTGTAACCATTGCATTTTAAAAGCAGCGTTGTCCAATTAATTAATTCCATTCTATATTTAATCTTGTCAAATACCTATAAATTGATAGCGCTGCTGAAGTTTTTTAAATATGACACTTTGTTATATCTGTAAAATGTTTGATAATATTTCTATATTTGGTAGTATTGTTATTAAAATCGTTATAGTAAAAAATAATAAAACATATTGGGTAATATAGAAAATGACCGACTATCCAATTCTTCCAACAATAAAAACTGGAAAAGCTGGGGACCATATATATCAGAAAGGCAATGGGGTACCGTTAGGGAAGATTATAGCGGAGAAGGAAATACCTGGAACTTTATCAACCATGATCTTGCCCGCAGTTACGCATATCGCTGGGGCGAAGATGCGATTGGGGGATTTTGTGATAGCGACCAGGTATTGTGTCTGGCGCCTGCTTTCTGGAACGGGAAAGATGCTATATTGAAAGAACGGCTTTTTGGACTAACCAATGGCGAAGGCAATCATGGCGAAGACGTGAAGGAATTATATTTTCACCTGGATTCTTCGCCCACACATTCGTACTGCAAATTTTTATACAAATACCCGCAGCAGGCTTTTCCTTATAACGAATTATTACAGCAAAACAAAAAGGATAGACTTAGCCCTGAATATGAATTACTTGACACAGGCATCTTCAGCAGTAATCGATATTTTGATTGTTATATTGAATATGCCAAAGGCGAGATCAATGATATACTGATGAAGATAACGGTGCATAACCGTGGGCCCGAAACTGCTCCTATTCATGTGCTGCCGCATCTGTGGTTTCGTAATTTCTGGAAACACAATGCCCGGTTTAGCAAACCCAATATTGTATCGGTATCGCACAATTGCCTGCAAACAAGTTCATCCCGCAATGGTAATTTTTTTTTCTATCATGAAGGCGGCGAGCAATTGTTTTGCGACAACGAAACCAACAACCAGCGGATGTATCACCGGCCGAATGATACTCCTTTTGTGAAAGATGGTATCAACAATTATGTGGTCAATAAAGAAGATACTATTAACGCTGAAAAGGAAGGTACCAAAGCCGCTGTGTGGTTAAAAGCAACCATTAAAGCCGGTGAATCAAAAACTTTTAAAGTAAGATTAAGTAAAAGAAGCATCGAAGATCCATGGGCCGCCTTTGAAGAAATAGTAGTCCAACGCCAGGCAGAAACAGACCGCTATTATGCCCAGCTTGCACCAAAAAGTCTCTCAACTTCGCAAAAAGGATTGTTACGCAGTGCCATGGGCGGGCTGCTTTGGACAAAGCAATTCTATTACCTCGATGTGTACAAATGGCTGTTTGGCGAACCCAATGAAACACCCCCTTTTCGAAAACACAAGCGAAACAACGACTGGCAGCACCTTACCTGCAGGAATATTATTTCGATGCCCGATAAATGGGAATATCCCTGGTTTGCCGCCTGGGATCTTGCCTTTCATGCCGCCACTTTTGTTCACATTGATCCGGTTTTTGCCAAACAACAATTGTCGCTGGTATTGAGGGAATATTATATGCATCCGAACGGACAAATTCCCGCCTATGAATGGAATTTCAGCGACGTGAACCCGCCCGTACATGCCTGGAGTGTTTGGTATGTATACGAAGCAGATAAGAAAAAAACAGGGGTGGCTGACTTGGATTTTTTGGAAAGAACTTTCCAGAAATTGCTAATGAATTTTACCTGGTGGGTGAACCAAAAGGACGCCAATGGTACAGATATTTTTGAGGGTGGATTTTTGGGGTTGGATAATATCGGCATCTTCGACCGGAACCACATGCCCCCTGGCATTAAGAAATTACAACAGGCTGATGGCACCAGTTGGATGGCTATGTACGCTATCAATATGTTGCGTATTTCGCTGGAACTGGCACAGCACAACAAGGCTTACGAAGAATCGGCGGCAAAATTTTTCCGGCATTTCCTAAACATTGGCTGGGCCATGCACCATATCGGCAAAAAAGATATTTCACTGTGGGATGAGGAGGATGCCTTTTATTATGACGCCATCCAGTTTGAAAACGGCACCAGTCAGCGGTTAAAAATCCGCTCCCTCGTCGGGATCATTCCCTTACTGGCTGTTGAAATAATGCATAAGAGCATTTTTGAACACCTTCGTGAATTTAATACCCGGCTGGAAGTGATCAGGCTTACCAGGCCGGATCTAACCCGGATCATTTCCGACATTGAAAAAAGAAACAAAGATGGCAATTACCTTTTTGCCATCATGGTAGGCGACCGGTTGGAACACCTGTTAAAAAGGTTGCTGGATGAAGCGGAATTTTTATCGGACTATGGTATCCGCTCTCTCTCGAAATGCTACCAGGATAAGCCCTACACTTTTGGTTACCAGGGCGGCAATTACAGTATCCAATATGAACCCGGAGAAAGCTCCAGCTCCATGTTTGGCGGCAACTCCAACTGGCGGGGCCCTATCTGGTTTCCATTAAACTACCTTATCATTCAGGCGCTCAGAAAATATTATGAATATTATGGGGATACATACACTTATGAGTTTCCGGCTAAATCAGGCAACAAACTAAACCTGAAGCAGATTGCCAATGAACTCACCAAAAGGCTGCTGAAGATTTTTGAAAAAAATGAACAAGGAAAGTTTCAGTACCATGCGGCCAATCAACCCGAATGGGCCGCTGATGAGTTTAAAGACCACCACCTTTTTTATGAATTTTTTCACGGAGATACGGGCCAGGGCCTGGGAGCTTCCCATCAAACAGGCTGGACGGCTTTAATTGCTAATTTATTACTGGAGATGGATGAGTAATCAGGTGAATAAAGTTTTTGTTTCACTTATATGAGGCAGCCTAAATATTGGGTTGACAAGTTAAGATTTATAGAGGGGCATTTCAATTTGCAGGATACATAAACAATATTGGCATTGAGATAGAAATTGCGTGATATAGGTTGTTCAGCCAATAGCTATACTTCACGCCGCATAAGAATGTGCAATATTGTTATCAAAGAACTGAAATTTAAGGGTCAATAATTTGTGTAGTT
>JANYFI010000573.1 GCA_025362765.1 Ferruginibacter sp.
TGTAGTCATTGATGGTCCTGAGTAGGTACTAAAATTTATTGTGTTTCCACTGTGGCTGGTAATTTTAGCCCTGTCCATAGTATAATCCATTCTTCTAAATACCACCTCACCACCTGTAAAGTTAGGTGTGCTGGATAGCTGGTTATCCGTTAAGGATTTATCGAGTACAAAACTTTCGTAAGTTAAGTAGCCTCCATTTGGGGTATTTTGGTTCGGGTACCTTCCCATAGGTGTCAGCACCCCGTTGATCAATACCATGTTTAAGGTGGATAAACCTCCGGGTACAGAAGCCTCCCAAATATTTCCACCCAAAGAAGTCCAGGATGAAATCGTTGTAAGACCACTTATAACAGGTTTTGCTCCTGAACCATAAGCGCCAAACGTTATGCCATTTACCTTTGTAGTAAGTGTTCCATAAAAAGTATCCCCGCTATTAAATAATATTACATCGCCTTGCGCAAAATTCATACTATTCACTTTGGCGATGGTTTTCCAGGCGGCGGAGGCGCTTAACCCATTGCCGGCATCGTTGCCAGCAGCAGAAATGTAGAAGGTGTTTGCCCGTGCGTTTATTGCACAGCATAGCAATGAAGCTAGTAGAAAAGGTTTCATAGGTTTCAGGATTTGAAGATCAGAAATATTATTGTACTGTTTATTGCCGTACGATAAATGTAGAAGGCTTACAAGGCCTTTTTTTCGTACGCAATAAATGGGTTCAATGGCAAATTGCTTTGCTAGTGAATAAATGCCAACATGTTAATTGGGATGCTTACTATATTTCTGTAGCATTAAACAGGCTATTGCAGCATACAATTGTTGTTTGCTCTTCTGTTTTAACAAAAAGAAAAGGGGGCGGGGAGATGTTGGGTTGTGTTTCATAGTTTTCATAGTTTCAAAGGTGAATAATTTTTACACCGCCGGATTAGTAGCGGGTAATAACTGGTGGTTTAGGGTTGTACCCGGATTAATTGATACTTTGGGTTTCAACAGGTACAACTATTAATGACCAGTTTTAGTATTTTTAAAAGCATTTATTTAGAAAAAACGGGTAAAAGTATACTAAACCTGCGGAAATTACGTTCTTACTCCAATTGATTAAATGGGTAAAAATCTGTACCAATAGTGTGTAAATTACCAGCGTATTTACAGCACTGTATAAAACTAAAGTTGCTTTTTTAAAAAAAAACAGTAGTTTTACACCGCTTAATTACCCCCTGAAATCCACATGCCTATCAAATAATCCCCTAAATTTTAATAGTCCCTTATCCCCGAAATTCCTCTTTTTTGAATTGTGTGTTATTACAATAAACGCATGCGTTTTTAAGGTTGTTTTCTATTTATAAAAATACATTTATGAGGAAAGTTTACTTTTTTGTTATTGCATTTTTAGCTTTTACAAAAATTACAGTTGCCACTACCTATGTTTGGAATGGTGGCTCAACTGGCGATTACCAGCTTGGTGCGAATTGGTTGCCCATCGGGATCCCTTTAGGGGGAACTGATATCTTACAATTTAATGCAACAAGCCCTATTAGCGTAACTAATGTTCCAACCGGAACAATCGGCGCCATACAAATACTTACAGGTATAAGCGCCGTTTCATTCGTAGCTAATGCTAACAATATACTTACACTAAGCGCAGCCGTACCGTTAATATATACATCCGCAGGAAGTATCTTATCTGCAGATCAACTTACCATTCAATTAAATAACGCAACTCCTTTTCCAATCAGCCAAGGTGTTTTTGGTATAGCCCCTTCTACTGGTGGAAAAATTATTATTAATGGCCAGGTAATATTATCTGGTGGTACACTTGACTTTGATGTAGCAGGCACCGGGGGTGCAATTATAAGCGCAACTGGTAGTGTTACTTATAATTCAGGCGTTTTCGCCTCTCTATTAACATCATCCATTACCTGGTTATCAGGCGCTAATTATAATCACAATGTTTCAGGGGCATCTGCATCTGTTATACCAGCTGCTACATGGCAGCCAAATTCAAACTGTAACATTACCGGCATGAACCTCGGTTCGGCTGCGATTACGGGTTTTGATGGTATTAGTTTTGCGAACTTTACCTGGAACTGTGGTTCGCAGGCTGGATTTGTCGATTTAAACCTTCCTGTCGCTACCGTATTTTTTTCCGGCGCATTTTCGGTAATAAATACTAATTCAAAATATCTGGGTATCGGTGGCGCCACAGGGTCTTCTGTTAATGTTGCTTCGTATAGCCAATCTGGCACCAGCAATGTAATGTTACAATCATCTAGTGGCAATACGGCTTTTGTAGTTACAGGGGGCTTCTCTCATACAGGCGGTACACTTGACTGGGTTGGCAATGGTGCAACTACTGGTACCGCAACACTTAATTTGAAAGGCGCAGTTACTAAAGGGATCACTTCTACGTGGGCTTGTAGCAGCTCCAATAGTGTAGCTCAAATGATTCTTCAATTTTCAGGTTCGGCAACGCAAACAGTAACTATTGCAGGTCCATGGAATGCCCCCGCTTCCGGCAGGTGCAATATTGTTAACAGTAATACAAATAATATTAATGGTATAAATTTAACAGGTACTTTAAAGGTAATTAATACCGCCAGTGCCTCGCCCGCCAGTTTTACAATGAATGGTATAATAACCGGAGGAGGAACTGTTACTTATACAGGAACAACATCATTTACAACCACGCTAATATATAATGGTGTTCTTAGCCAAACAGCATCTGCTATTGAATTTCCCGTCGCAAGCGGTCCTTTTAATTTAACCATCAACAATTCCGCAGGTGTTATTTTCCCTTTAAGCAGTTTTAGTCGTACTATTCCAGGTACTTTAACAATGTTAAGTGGTAATTTAGGTATTGGTGCTAATACGCTCTTTCTAACCAATACAGCACTACCCAGCCAGCTAAGCTATATAAGAGGTTTTATAACAACAGGTACTTTAAGTAGAACTTTTCCTGCTTCAGGTTTACCCACCGCTACAGGAACAAGCTCCTCGCTGTTTCCGTTTGGGGATGGTGCAAATGACCGATCTATAAATATATATTTTTCTACAGGTAGTATCACCACTGGTGGAACAATTGCTGTTTCGCATACCCCTACGGTAGGGGTAGTGTCGCCATTATCAATATCTGACAATTCTATTACAATAGATAAAAGTACCAAAACTTATTGGACGGTTTCAAACAGCGGTATAAATCTTGGCCTAACAACCGTTTCAATAACTGCAGTTGGAGCTAATATTGGTGCAATTGATTTTGTTGCGCCATTGCGGCTTACTGACGATATAGTTGGAGGGGCCTTAAGTTTAGGCACTTACTTCAACTCTGGCTCAACATCAATACCGACCGTTGGTAAATCAGGCTTAAGTTTAGCAGCGCTTAATACCAATCTATATATTGGAAGCGATGGACTTGCTGTTTATAATCCATTAATTATTATCACTTTTAACTGGACGGGTGCATTAAGTACGGCCTGGACAAATGGAGGCAACTGGAGTACGTCATATTCAACAGGTTTTCCAAGTGCATCAACTGAAATTGCCATTATTAATACAACTACGGGAAATCAGCCAACTATTAAAGCAGGGGAAAGCATTAATGTATATCAGCTAACGGTTTCCGCAAATACTTTGTTTTTGGATGGTAATGCTTCATTAACTGTTTACGACCAAATAGTGGATTTTAGTGGCGGCAAGAATTTTGATGTTTTAAGTACCTTTGGTTATGCGAGTTCAAATAATCCGCAAACTATTTGGGATTTACCTTATGGTAACCTCACTGTTTCCGGCTCGGCAGTAAAAACTTTAGCACCTTCTATAACGGTAAAAAATACTTATAAAATTACAGGTAGTATGCCTTTAAAGGGTACCGGTATCTTTATTTATGCAGGTGCAGGTGCGCAAAGAATAGAGCCTGCTAATTATTATAATCTTACTATTAGCCCAAGGGCGGGTATAATTACTACGGGATACGGCAACGGTAGTGATATTATTGATATTGAAAACGTATTTGATGTTAGCGGGCTCACTGCTGCTAATTACCAGGGACCTTCGCCTGTTAGCTATACCACGGTTAATTTCAGTG
>JANYFI010000600.1 GCA_025362765.1 Ferruginibacter sp.
ATTCCTGCAGGAAATTATACAGGTAGCATAACCCTAAAAGCAGATAAATATTATCGCCTTAAACTTACGATACAGGTGCTTGATAAAACACTGCCACCACCTGCACAATGGAAATTCAATCTCGATTTTTGGCAACATCCCGCCGCCATTGCAAGAGTGCATCATGTAAAATTGTGGAGCGATGCGCATTTTACAGCAATGAAAAAATATTATACCATGCTGGCCAATGCGGGACAAAAAAACATTACCGCCAGCATTGTAAATGAACCATGGGGGCACCAGACGTATGATGATTATCCAGGGCTTGTGAAATGGATAAAAACGAAAGGTGGAAACTGGCGCTATGATTACAGCATGTTTGATAAGTACATTTCTTTTGTAATGAGCTGTGGCATCAATAAGCGTATCAATTGTTATAGCATGGTTCCCTGGAAAATTGCATTTCAATATTACGATGAGCAGCTTGATAAGGATACTGTTTTTACTGGAAACATAGGTTCGGAAGAATACAATATATTTTGGTCGGCGATGCTGAAAGATTTTACAAAACACCTCAAACAGAAAGGCTGGTTTTCCATTACCGCTATCGCAATGGATGAACGGCCAATGGACGCCATGCAAGCTGTGATTAAACTGTTGAAAGAAATAGATACAACCTGGAAGATTGCATTGGCAGGAGATTATCATGCGGATATAGAAAAAGACGTTTTTGATTATTGTATTGCATCAAGATTGGATTTTCCAGCTGATGTTTTACAACAACGCAGTCAACAGGGAAAGTTAAGTACCTGGTATACCTGCTGCACAGAAAAATATCCCAATGGTTTTACCTTTTCGCCTCCGGCAGAGCATGTGTGGATTGGCTGGTACACTGCTGCAAAAAACAGGAATGGTTACCTGCGCTGGGCTTACAACAGCTGGACAAAAAATCCCTTGCAGGATAGTCGTTTCACTGCCTGGCCTGCAGGCGATACCTACCAGGTTTATCCAGGTCCCATCACCTCTATCCGTTTTGAAAAACAGATAGAAGGTATCCAGGATTTTGAAAAAATAAACATTTTGAAAGAGCAATACAAAAAAGCCGGGCAACAAAATAAATTAAATGAACTGGAAGCGGTATTGGCAACATTTGAAATTGAAAAATTATCAACACAATCAGCGGAAGACATGGTGGTGGAAGCAAAGAATGTTCTAAATAAATAGTCTTCGTTCAAAAGTATGTAAAGGCTGCTACGCTTGGGCATTGTATAAAAGTGTAGTATACATCTGTGAGCTACTTAAAAAACTATTAGAGAAATTACCGGTTTTGCCGAAATTACCTGAAAGGAATTAATGGCGATAATAGGAGTGTAATTTTATTGGCCGCAGATAGGAATCTTAAATAAGCAATGATTTGCCGGCGAACAGCTGTACTAAGATGTTGGTTACAAATCTGCAAATGTATTGTAACAGCTTGTCAGAATTTTGTTGCCCCAAAATCCAACACGATTTTTGAGGGCCCGCCACATAAAAAAAACCGCTAAATAAGCGGTTTGGAAAGTTACCTGCTTTGGACAAATCTCGAACCATTTTATCCCAGATTTGACAAGACTTGCAAATCTTTTCATAGCATAAGTTTATCAGGTCTTTTTTTTTATTGATTATTAGTTGATTAGGAAATGAAAAATTTAATTATCAAACGAATAAAAATACTTGTAATTTATTAGTTCCTTAACGCAGGAAATTTTTAATAACTAATACTAAACAGCACAGCTGGCTAACCAGGCCCAATTGAAAATCCTTTAGGGTATAAGTTTTACTGGTCTCAATCCGTTAGTGAAAGCTATGCCCTTTAGGGCAAGGCTTTAGCTTCTACAAATCTAACGTAAATTTGAGGATGCATAATATCCGAAACCTATCCAAGGGGGGTGCATTTAAAATTGTCGCAATAAAAAAGGTTTAAATTAGCTAAACCAAACTCCTTCCCATGACCGAAGCAAACTTTATCGCCTTAGCGCAAAAGCGGTATGCCGAATTACAAGCCTTGAATAAGATTAATAATTTTTACGACTACGAAAAAAAGTTTGAGTCCCTCTGGCGGGATCTTGGCCGTGAAGTATTGGAAGCCAATATAAGTAAAGTGTCAGCCGACAGGCGTAAAAAAAAACACTTACCAAATTCGGGAAAGTGAGCATAAGTAAAACGCATCCCTTTAGTGAAGGCGCCAATGGTTTTCAGATAAGCCCTCATCTGCAGGAGTTATTAGTATACGCCGGCCAGTTGGATTGTTACCAAAGGTGCAATGTGATATTGGAAAAATTTATTGATATCGAAGTGAGTGCCACGCAAGTTTACCTGGTAACTGATTATTACGGCCAGGCTGCCGCAAAGGAGGTAAATATTTGCAGATCTTTAGAACCCGTAAAGAAAGAGGAAGTACTGTATGTAGAAGCTGATGGCTCCATGTTACTGACCCGTGATGAAGGGTGGAAAGAAGTAAAAGTTGGGCGGATGTTTACAAGCGGTTCCTGCATTGACCCCAATGGAAAGTTAAGCTGGATAAGGCATTCTCAATACGTAGCCCATTTGGGAAACAGTAAAACTTTCACCACACAGATGGACGAATTAATAGAATCCTATGGGGAACTGGGTAAGCGGCTGGTGTTTATTGCAGATGGCGGGACATGGATAAAAAACTGGATAGAAGACGCCTTTCCCCAGGCGGTGTCTATATTGGATTACTATCATGTTTGCGAACATTTACATTCATTTGCAACCGTTGCCTTTAGCGATGAAGCGAAACGAAAAAAATGGACGGACAGACAAAAGGAACTGCTGTTGCAAAGTAAAGTAACGACGGTTATCAAAAACATTAAAAGGCAAAATAGCGAAAGCAAAGAAGCACTATTACTCATAAATTATTATACCAACAATACTTGCAGGATGGATTATAAACGGTATAAAATTATAGGAGCAGGCCTGATAGGTTCAGGTGCCATCGAATCAGCACACAGAACGGTAGTCCAAAAAAGAATGAAACAATCAGGACAAAGGTGGAGTAACAAAGGGGCACAGAATATGCTAAATCTAAGGGTACTTACAATGAATGAACAGTGGTATAAAGTGGTGCAGTTAATTAAAAGAGCTGCTTAACGGGATGGCGACAATTTTAAATGCACCCGCAATAAATTTAACGGGTATATGCAAAAGCAAAAAGAGTACCTTTGATTGATAAAACGCAGGTCACTGGGCCCGGAGTTGGAATAGGCTGAAAAAGTTCTTTGTTTTAATTTTTTACATTGTTTTAATGCTAATGTACTCTCATCATGTCAAAATAACCTGTCATGATCTATTAAAGAATAACTCTGATATTGAGCAGATACAAAACAAAAAAAGTGAGGTATATATTAAAGAAACAAACGAAGCAATAATAGGTACTACAAATAGAAAAAAGAACCAGCCTCTACACTCCGCAAACCATTCTCATAAATAGCCCTTTAATGGGCTATTTTTTTATGCTATTCTTAATATTTAATGACTTCTGACCGCGGTCCCTGCCCCGCTTCCATAAAAGCACCACAACGGTATGCCGTAAAAGTGAGTCCCGAT
>JANYFI010000621.1 GCA_025362765.1 Ferruginibacter sp.
CATTTACCACCGGCAGTGCCCAATAAATTATCAAAGGAAATAAAAGCCACTTCTTCTTTGCCAGCGAGTTGCGTTACGGAGGCATTTTTTAATAATACAAACTGAAAAAGCAGGTACACCACAGACACAAATAACGTACTTACAATCAGTGCCTTCGGCAAATTTTTGTGAGGATCTTTTATTTCATCTACTACGTAAGCAGCCGCATTCCAACCGGTGTATGCAAAAGCCACATATACCATTGAAACAGCAAACCCTGGTTTTATAACTTCCCTCTGCCAGCTATCGCTGAAATTAAGGGCACTGTTTACATTATTAGGAATAAAAAATCCCAGAAAAATCAGGACAATGATAAAGATTACTTTTACAATGGTAGACAGATTTTGAAAACGGCTGCTATGGCGAATAGTAAAGCTATGCATCAGCCCAATTAAAACAATTATAGCAATGGCAAGCCACACGTTATTTTGTAAGCCAAATGGAGCCAGGTATTTGGTAAATGCCATCGCTGCCAACGCCACCGGTGCAGAAAATCCAACAGTCAACCCCGCCCAGGCAGATAAATACCCCAGCAAAGGATGAAAAACTCTTGACAAATAGATATAATCGCCACCCGACTCTTTAAAATGAGTTCCCAGCTCGGCATAGGCAAATGCGCCAAAAAGAGAAAGTAACCCTCCGGTTAACCAGAGCAACATAATGCTCCAGGTGTTTTGTACTGCCGATAATTGAAAGCCCACACTGGTAAAAACGCCCGTGCCTATCATATTAGCTACTACAATGGCAGCGGCAGTGTAAATACTTATTTTTCGTTTCAAAATCTGCAGCGAATGTTAGTTGAACTTCAATAATTAAGGAAGATAAACAATAAAAGCAGCCAAAAAAAAAGCTACCCTTTACAGAGTAGCTTAATATAAAAAAATTTCAACTTAAATTCTAAAGTGAGCAAACGCTTTGTTTGCTTCTGCCATACGGTGTGTATCTTCTTTCTTTTTGTAAGAAGCTCCTTCACCTTTACTTGCTGCAACAATTTCGTTGGCTAATTTTTCAGCCATGCTACGGCCGTTGCGGTCGCGGCTGTATTTTACCATCCATTTAATGCTTAAAGAAACCTTTCTATCAGCACGAACCTCTGCAGGAATCTGGAAAGTGGCACCACCAATACGACGGCTACGCACCTCAACACCAGGCGTTATATTGCTCAACGCTTTCTTCCAAATTTCATAACCATTGTCACCTGTTATTTTACTCACTTTATCCAAAGCATCGTAAAAAATAATATAGGCACCACTTTTTTTACCAGCCCACATTAAATTGTTTACAAAACGGGTAACTAATCTATCGTTGAACTTTGGATCTGGTGCTAAGGGTATTTTTTTTGGTTGTGTTTTACGCATTGTTATTTATTTTTTTTCACACCTCTAAAGGTGATTCAAATTGTATGAATTATTTTTTAGCTTTTTCTTTCTTGGTTCCGTATTTACTACGACTTTGCTTACGGTCTTTAACACCTGCAGTATCCAGACTACCACGAACGATATGGTAACGAACACCTGGCAAATCTTTTACCCTTCCACCGCGGATCAATACGATACTATGTTCCTGCAAATTGTGACCTTCACCTGGAATATAGGCAATCACCTCAATTTTGTTGGTTAAACGTACTTTAGCTACTTTACGTAAAGCAGAGTTTGGCTTTTTAGGAGTAGTTGTATATACCCTAGTGCAAACACCACGACGCTGCGGACATGCATCCAAAGCCCTTGATTTACTTTTCGCTTTAATAATTTCTCTTCCTTTTCTAACTAACTGTTGTATTGTAGGCATTGTGAACCCTTTATTTTTGGACGGCAAAGGTAGCGTTTATGATTTAAAATGAAACACTATTTTATAAATAATTTATTTTTTTTTATTTGGCTTTACAGGAGGCAACTATGTTGGTCGAAATTACCTACCTGAAAATAACTTTTTTGGTAAAAACCTGCGAGGTATTTAAGTCGGCCACTTTTAAAATATAGACACCGTTTTTCATGGCCGCTGTTCTTTCAATTTCAAAAATATTATTTATATCCCCAACAGATTTGAACTCTTTTACAACCTGATTGAGCACATTTAACAGCACTATATTAAACACGTGGTTTTTAGGATTGGTAAAACTTATTTTCAACACATTTGTAACGGGGTTAGGGTATACTTGTATTCCGCTGATTCCGCTATTTTTATTGATTGCTACCACATTGCTGTAACTAATTGACTGGCTGCTGTTGAACCATTTCAGCCTATATAAATTCTGCTCCCCGGGTTGCCTGTCTATAAAACTAAACAAGCCCGCATTGGTATTGTTATTAACTGCTATTCTACCTATTTCTTTAAATTCGTTATCACCGGATTTTTTTTCAATGATAAAATATTTTGTACCGGGTTCGGTAACGGCTTGCCAGTTTAACAATACATTGTTACCGGCAAATACTCCATCAAAATGTTGCAGGGTTACGGGTAAATAATGAAAACAGGATCCGTCCAGGTGGTAATAATATGTCCTGTTAACGCAGCCATTGCCAAGCAGTATATGACAAACATATATACCTGTATCTCCCGGCATTACTTCCGGCACAAATATGCTGGAGGCTCCACTAAGGTAAACACTGTCTGTACTGGCGCTTTGATCTTTTTTGTACCAGGCAAAGGTTGCGTTATAAACCGTGTCTATGCTTAGTGTAGTAGCAATCTGAAAGCAGTTAAACGTATTGGTAATAGTATTGTTGGCCAACGGCAAAATGCTGGCATCAGCCAGGGTAGCATTACCACAGGCATCAAGGGCTCTAAGCCTTACCAACGTATAAATAGTACCATTGCCAATATAAAAATCCGGATTGGCCTGCGGGCTGGACATTATTGACGGTGAGGCTGGAGAACTTCCTATAATTTCGTAGCTGAATGGCCCTACGCCGTTGGAAACAAGCGCTTTTAAACTAAAGCCACTACTATCACATTGATATGCGGAAGACCTGCTTAAATCAGGGAACTGATATGGTTGTATTACTACGGTGTCGCGGAGATTAATATTACAGGCATCATTGGCTTTGTAATTTATAACATAAGTACCCGGGCCAAGATCCTGAAATGTGTAAACGCCACTTAAAATGATATTGGGAGACAACTGCGGTGATAATGTAACATTGTCTTTTGCGATGATTTTAACACTCAGCGATCCCATATTGGTTGCCGCTATACTTTTTATATCTCCGGAGCCATTGGCAAAAGTTCCACTAGGGCATTTGGCAATAGAGGATGCAGCGTGCGATAAAAAACTCGCTATAGCACCAAGACTCACTGAATCCTGGCGACCGCAACTGTCTGTTACCAACACCTTATACATTTGTCCTGTTACCGTGCCGGGTATACTATCAATACTAAAATTGTTGCTGTTGTAATTGCCGTTAAAAAAGAGGCTATCATTCAGGTTGAATATTTTTATGTTTACTGGTAACACACCACTTATAACCGAAACTGAAAACTTGGCGAAATCATAGCTGCATGATTTTGTTGACGTAACTGAAATTTTCGTTGGCAATGGAATGGCAGTAAAGCATCTTACAATGGTAGTATCATAACAACTATCTACAATTTTAATACAGTAATTTCCATATGATAAACTATCAAATTGACCTGTACCGTTGCAGGCGATTGCAATACCCATACTATCATAAATACAATATCCGGGGGTAGTTAAATTCTGCTGTCCGCGAATTTGAGCGGAAAAACGGTCACAGGTATTATTAAGAATTTTTACAGTGTTGCTAACCGAGGGTAGATTGGGAATAACAGTAATACAATTAGAAAAGGTTGTGTCTGGACAACTATTTTTAACTTCAACACAATATGAACCAAAAGGAATATTATTAAAATTTCCACTGCTATCACAGGCAACTAACGAATCTGCATCATTAAACAAGCAAAATAAAGGTAGCGGTATATTTTTACTGATAGCATTCAGTGTGAATGTCCGGCATGTCTTGTTAGTAATATTTAAGTTGATATCATTGGTAATTACCCTTGGCCCTGCTATAAAGCATCTTATAAAAGTTGTATCGAAACAGGAATCATGAATACGTGCACAATAGTTTCCTATCAATAGACTATCAAACAGTCCCGTACTATTGCAACTAACTAAAGTATTCGAACTGTCATATAAACAATAACCTGGATTGGTTAAACTGTCACCCCCGACCGCAATGCTAAACAGATTACAGTCGATATAATGAGGAATAATAACAGCCGGAACTGATGGCACAGGACGGGTAGCAGAAAAGCAAGTAGTGATAACTGTATCGCGGCATCCGTCCGTTACTTTAATACAATAAGAACTATACGAAAGGTTATCAAAAATCCCTGTGGCATTGCAATTAACCATCACATTGGCAGAATCGTATAAACAGTACTGTGGATTGGTCAATCCTGTTTGACCCTTGATGGCTGCCGAAAAAAGAGAACAGGTTCTGTTGCTCATGGAAACCGTATTACTAATACCCAATGGAGGAGGGGATGCCGTAAAACATCTTGTAATGGTAGTGTCGGTGCAAATATCATGCAATTGAACACAGTAGCTTCCGTAGGGCAGGTGGGTAAAAATTCCGGTACTATTACAGGCTACTATGGCATTACTATTATCAAAGAGGCAAAAGGTTCCGGTAAAGAAGTTGGATGAGCCAATTGCTGTTGCTGTAAAATCCGAGCACGTTTTGGAAGAAGTAACAATCCCATTAATAGCTGGTACAATGAGTATCTGGCTGGTAACCTTTCTGATTGTACCGCAACTGTCTTTTGCCAAAATGGTAAAACTGGTATTGCCATCAAGACCAAATTGAAAATTGGCGTTAGGAGACCATATTGTATCGCCGACTTGTCTGACAATACCGTATTGAAACCCAGGGATACCACCTCCTGTACTTACGTGACCTTTGCTGTCTATTACTTTTATGAAACCAATTGCTGAGTCGCAGGTAATTTTAGTAAATTTATACACATCAATAAACCAGGAGTAGTCGTTAACAGTAATATTTCTTGTCTGGATACCACCGCAGGAATCTGTCAGCCGGATGGTATAGTTGCCCGCCGATAAATTACCGAATGTTCCGTTACTGTTAGTTGTACCAACGCCCATAGGCGAAGGCGCAATGATGGTAAATGTAAACGGCGATCTTCCAAATTGAAGGCCATTTATCTCTATGCTTCCGTTATTTATACCGGCGCAGCTAACGTCCACTTTTTTTAAAGCAAATCTTGGGTCTTCATATAAACCGGGCACTATAATTCCCGACTGGGTAAATGTGCAATTAGAAACAATATCGGTAATTATAACTGAATAGGTACCTGCTGACAGCCCGGTAAGCGAATCGGAGGTTGTAAAATTCGAATTAACAGGGCCAACCGTTTTGTATTTATAAGATCCGGAGCCTCCTGATGCAAAAACTTTGATTGAACCTGTAGCTGCGCATCGGGATTCGTAAGAATTAAACGTCGCGGTGAGCAGTGAGCAATCCTGAGCCTGTATTTTTTGAAGTACAACGAAAAAATAAAGTAGTACAAAATGTGCAATAAAGTAAAATTTCCGCATATTTCATAGTTTGATAGTAGTGGATTAGCAGACAAATCTATTAGTGATTTATCTCCGATATTGCAACGTTATTTAAGTAATGTTATTGGCTTAAAGGCGTAATCAAGTAATTCTACCCGACCGTAATTTTACAGATTTTATCGAAGAAATATGACCATTCGCCGAACATTTAAATTGGTCTTTTTACAAAGCTAGCCTATCAAAAAAAGCAGAAAGGACGATATGAACTAAACTGACATTACACAGTCTATGTAATGGTTAATAAAAAATGACATGTATCAAAAAAACAAATTTCTTTTGAAAAAAATAGGGCGTATCTGTATTTGCAGAGTTGCCCAAGTTGGTATTCAAAAATAAATAGCAGAAAAAGCCATCGCAAAAAAACGGTGGGTTAAGTTAATAAATATAGCGGCTACCTACGCTCCCGGTTGGCTTATCCGCCGCGGCGGACCGGTATGGGAAGCGGTGAAGTTGAGGATGATTTAAAAAAGCCGGGGCATAAAAAAAGCCTCTACGTAA
>JANYFI010000636.1 GCA_025362765.1 Ferruginibacter sp.
CCAGTGTACGCATCCAGTGTTAATGTCGATTTGCCAATTTTTCCCCGCTTAGTAGTAACAATTACAACACCATTCGCACCTTGCAGACCATAAATCGCTGCTGCAGATGCATCTTTTAAAACATCAATTGATTCAATATCATTCGCAACAATATTTGTTAATCCTTGCTTAGACATCACCCCATCAATAACATACAATGGATTGGTGTTATTCAAACTTCCTATCCCTCTTATGGTTATTTTAGTAGAGCCACCAGGTGTACCATCGTTAGATGTTACATTTACCCCAGCCAATTTACCCTGGATTGCCTGATCTGCGCCTGTTACAGCCATTGCTTTTATATCAGCCCCTTTTACAGAACCAATAGCGCTTGATACATCTTTTCTAGACTGTGTTCCGTAACCCACTACTACAATATCTGAAAGATCATTTTTTGCAGTTTTCAAACTTACAGCAAAATCAGTTTTTCCTTTGATTGGAATTTCAACCGCTTGCTTACCCACGTAAGAAATAACCAGCGTACCAGAAACTTCATTTGTTTCGAGGTTAAAAATACCCGCTTTATTAGTTGTAGTAGACTCAGTAGTATTTTTTATTTTAACAGTAACGCCTTCAAGTGGTTCACCGTTTTCATCAACTACTTTACCCCTAATCTCTGTTGTTGTTACCAGAAGCGGCTGTGGGGCCTTGACAACTTCTTCTGTCACACCCAGCTCTTTTTGTTTTATTATAATTTGCTTTTCATCAATTACATAGGTGTAAGGCTGATCCTTAAAACAAACGTCCAGTATGGTTTTCAATGAACCATCCATGATATCCAACGTTATTTTTTTGGAATTTTTTAATAATTTTTCGTTGTAAAAAAACCGGTAGTCACTTTGTTTTTCAATCTCCTGAAAAACTTTTTCAATGGAAGCTTTCTTTAAGGAAATATTAATGTTTTGAGAGTAGCCGCCTGCACTTACCTGCAGAAAACTGACGAGCAAAAGAAAAGCAGTAAGTTTCATCATTAACAATTTTTGGTGGAGTCCGTTTCCCCGATGGACAAAAAATTCCTTTTTTTGCATACTTTTGAGTTTTAGGTTTTTTAATAAACAGTCTGGCGCAATTGTAACAATTAAACTAACTTAAACGCTACCGGAGGTGTCTTCAGCACTTTCGGTTTTTATTTAAGTTATATTGTCTTCTATTTTATGGTTTTTCTCGGTATAATATTTATAATGATACTATAAGTTTTTTCCCGTTCAATTTAAAATGGACATCACTGTATTCAAGCCATTTTAAAAGCCTGGATAAATTGACCGACATCGGTATTATTCCTGTAAACCTATTTTCTGTGCTAGGCTTATTTAAGTACACAACTTTAATATCATACCACCTTGCCACCTGCCGCAGTACTGAACTAACATCTGCACTATTAAATTTAAAGTTGCCATTTTTCCACGCCACCGTCTCCTCAAGGTCTGTATCCACCTGCACTTTGATAATGCCACTTCTATCAATCTTAGCCTGGTTACCTGGTACTAATAAAATTTTTTTTGAGCCGGTAGAAATATTGATTGACCCTTCCAGTAAAGTAGTTTTTATTTCGTCCTCATCGGTATAAGCCTTTATATTAAAATGCGTACCCAAAACCCTTACTTCCGCTCCATTATAAATTTTAACGATAAAGGGTTTACTGGCATCTTTGGCAACTTCAAAATAAGATTCACCCGTAATAGTTACCCTTCTTTCCTTTTCTAAAAAGGCGGTGGGATAGTGAATGGAGGAGGATGCATTTAACCAAACTCTACTTCCATCGGGGAGTGTTAACTGGTACTGTCCACCTACCGGTGTACTCATGGTATTATAAACAGTTTCGATATTGCCTAAAGTACTGGCAGTATATTGAACCTGTCCATTGGCGAGCTTTATTACTTTTGTGCCTCCCTGTTTGCTTAGTAAGCCATTAGATGCACTATCCAAAATTATCTGAGATCCGTCGGATAAAGTAAGGAGCGCTTTCCGGCCGCCCGGCATTATATCATTTTTATTAGCAGGAACATTTACTATACCATTTGCTACAGGCGCAATAGTAGTTGGGGTAAGTTTAAAATATCCGATTGAAAAAATTATTAATATGGATGCTGCTACCGTTATCCTTTTTAACCAGATAACTTTAATATTTATTGGTATAACATTATCTGCGGACGAAATAATCTTTTTAGAAGATAAAGGAGTGAAAACAGCGGCAATAATTTTTTCTGATTCAGCATTAGAGAGTGTGTCCAATGCCTGGTGCTTGTGCCATTGGTATTCTAATAACTGTAATATTTTTTCATCATTTGCATGTTCGGTTACCCATTGCGAGAGCTCCTGAAGTTCAACTTCATTGATTGTTTTATCAAAATAAAGTCCTATCAAAATTTGCAACCTTTCTGGTAACATAAGCAATCGTCTATTAAAATATTTTAGCAGCATTTACATTTACAATTAAAAAAACTTTAATAATAAATGTCATCACAACTATTGTATAAGACGATTAGTGAATGATTAAGGACTAGTTGAAAATAAAATATTTTTGAAATAAAAAAATGGTCGGAAAGAGAAAATAAGTACTTGTACAGGAGGTTATAGATTGAAAAGCGAAAACAAGCAACAGACAAATAATAACTAACATTAAATTGGCAAAGCAGTTAAATAAAAACATTACAGCATACAATCAATAGCAGCATTTCATTTAATTCCATATCATTTTTTAAAAATGCTTTGATGGTTTTTAATGCCTGTACCATGTGGTTCTTTACAGTACTGGTAGAGAGGTTTAGTTGTTGGGCAATTTCTTCATGCTTAAGCCCCTGCTCTCTGCTTAACCTGTATACCAGACATTGTTTCGGAGGTAGCTTTTTAATCATTTCATTCAATTTCGTTTCCAATAATTTAAATTCCAGATTTGCTTCAATTGAGTCATCTATCAATGCAACAACTGGATTCTTTTTAAGAATACTGTACTTCGACATGCCGCGTTTAAAGCTATCAAGCGCCCGATTTTGAGCAGCCCTAAAAATATAACTACTGAAATTATCAATGGAAGATAGATTGGCTCTGTTAATCCAAAGTTTCATAAAGATATCTTGCACAAGATCCAACGATTCCTCCTCTGACTTTGTTATCCTTAGTAAAAAGCTATACAGTTTATTATTGTATGAATTGAACATTTCAATAAATGCAGCTTCATTATCATTTGCAGCAAGACGCAATAGTTCTTTTTCGGTATGTAAGTTTATATAATGCAAAGCAGTGTTAGTAAAAAAAGTTAGTTTAATAAAATGAAAATGTTTCTAACCAGTTGTGGCAGCCGTCCTTGAAAGTTGCTTAAATGCCTCTTTCAGAAACTATTACCATATGTCCTTTATTTCACCTTATTTTAAATGGTAGTTTCATTATTGGACTGGCGACCCAATTTAATTATTTCATATCTAGCCTCCTACGCCCGTAATAATTAACCTTTGCGAATTTGTTTTAATCTGAGCGCTACTCGCTTCTGATAATTTCTTATATGAATGGCCGACATTAGTTGGGTAAAACCCACTGGCATTTGATAGTAGCAAAAAATTAATGGCATATAACTATGATTACAGGTAAATGGTAAATTAATCGTTAAATTGTACTGTTAAAAGTAGGTCGTATGATTTTACCATAGTTTATATAAGTTACCAAGTTTGTATAGGTTATTAGCAAGTGTGTAGGAAATATTTGCTAATGTTGACGATTTAAAATCCATTTACAAAAAAAGTCCACATGTCTTTTAAAGCAAAGTTTCTTTTAATAGATTATCCAATGAAAAGTTCTTTCAATATTAAAATTGACAGAGCGTTGGAAACACCTTTTCATTTTCATCCCGAGATAGAGTTGCTTTACAGCATCAGAGGCCGAGGCACTGATTATATTGGAAATAGTATAGAAACGATCGAAGAAGGAGAACTGTTGCTTTATGGTGAAAATGTACCACACACCCGTTTAAAAGACGAAAGTTTTTACGAGCGATATCCAGCCGAAACACCTGAGGCAATTGTAATACAATTTCGAAAAGATTTCTTAGGATCTAACTTTTTTACTTACAAAGAGTTAGACCATATTGGTGAGTTAATAAGCCGTTCAGCTAAAGGACTTCGATTTTTTGGAGCTACCCGGGAAAATGTTGGCAAAAAATTATTAAAAATTAGTAAAAAAAAGGGGTTGGCTGCTTTACTTGCATTGCTTTCCACCCTTGATACATTGGCAAAATCTGAAGAATATACTTTTATTAACAAAATTGACAACTCTGCTAACCTTGATAATGAAACACTCAATCGAATTAAAAACGTATTTCAATATACATTAGATAATTTTAGGGAACCCATTTCTTTAGAATATGTATCAGCCTTAGCATTTCTTTCCCCAACGGCATTTTGCCGTTTTTTTAAAGGCCATACCAGAAAAACTTATCATGAATATTTAACTGAAGTTAGGATTGACAATGCTTGTAAATTATTAAGATCAGGCAATTATGATGTGAAGACCGCATCTTTTGAATCAGGTTTTACCAATACCCCTAACTTTATAAAACAATTTAAAAAAGTTACACAGATGATGCCAAGTGAGTATCGCCATACTTTTAACTCGAAGATTATAAAACCAAAATAATTTGAAGTTTTGAAAAAGAAAAGCGAATTATACTGATAATAATTATCTGGTTTTAATTTATACCATAGCACTACCTTTAAATATATTGATACAGATTTCGAATAGAAATAATTCCAAATTGAAATCAACTTTCGGTTGACTCAAATACTATGGGTTAGAAACCCATAGGTTGAATTCATTGACTAAAAGTCATTTGATTGTAGGCTAAAGCCTATTAAAAACCTTAAACTAAAGTTCATTAAAATTATTCCAGAATAAAATTCTCATCACTATTAGGGCCTTGTTTGTGATGATTCAAATATTCCTGTATCATTTCATCTGTGATATTTCCTGTACTCCATGCTGCATAACCTATACCCCACAAATGACCTCCCCAATAACGTCTCTTTAATTCTGTATATTCTACCAACAAAAGCTTCGCACTTCTACCCTTTAAACGCTTCATTATGTCACTTATACTCAACTTCGGAGGATAACTAAGATCCAAGTGGACATGATCTTTACTCACAACTCCCTTCAGTATTTGAATATCCAAACTATCGCAGGTTTGACGAATTAAATCCCTGCAACGAACTTGAATATCACCACGTAATACCTCATAACGATATTTAGTACTCCACACCAAATGAACATGTAATTGATGAGTAGTATGACTCCCTTTTCGGATATTATGCATCCTCAAATTTACGTTAGATTTGTAGAAGCTAAAGCCTTGCCCTAAAGGGCATAGCTTTCACTAACGGATTGAGACCAGTAAAATGAATGGATAATGCTCATCATAAATTAAAAAGTAAATAATTGTATTGCCCTTTAAAACAATTATAACGCCAAGCCATCCGGAAACAAATAATCAAATATTTTTTATAGATGCTGGCATAAAACAGCACCAACCGGAGTAGCAGCGGCAGCATACCGGCCCAATAGCGGAAGGCCTAAATCAATTCCATCTTTCATAAAATCCCCGAAGTAATGTTGCCTCCAACTCCGGCAATGCAAGACATTTTATTTCGATGCTTTTTGATTCAAGTATATTATTACGCTCAATTTGTTTCAACCCCTTTCTTCGGCTGGTTACAAACCAAATAAGCGGTATCAAGATCAGAAATCATCCGCGGATAATGGATATTGAACTAATGTTAGTGTCGGCATTTTTGTTTTTACATTTTGCATAGCAGGGCGTTTTCCAAACCGGCACCAGCAATATTTTCCATCTGGGAAATAAGCAATATTTTCTTGAAGCGTTCCAATAGTAGGCTTTATTATTACAGTTCACTGTCTTAATACGGTTGAGTTAGACAGCAATTTTTATAAAATTCTCCTGCCGACTACTTTTAAAAAATAGTCATTAGAAGTGCCGGTTTATTTCCGTTTTTCTATAAACCTCTTTCAGGATATTTCCCATTTAAAACACTTGCCATTTTCTTCTGAGGACATAAAGCAGTTTATGCAGGCCGTAACGGCTCTTGCTAAAACAGGTTGTTTATTGATAAAGTTTTCGGGCAAATTTCATTTGATTATTTTAGCCAGATAGAACATTTAATGGATGGCATTGCATCAAACGACCCCCAAAAACTTTGACGTTTGGCGGTAGAAATCAGAAGCGCTGACTGGCACGCCGCAAAAACGTTTGAGCTATTGAATCGTTATGGAGCGTCGTTGGTATTGCACGAAATCTCCAAAATAAAAAACAACAAATTGTATACGCAGGAGCCATTTGTATATACCGGATCATGGACCAGCATGCAAT
The DNA here is from genome assembly GCA_025362765.1 of Ferruginibacter sp. Lineage (GTDB taxonomy): Bacteria > Bacteroidota > Bacteroidia > Chitinophagales > Chitinophagaceae > Ferruginibacter. Next base: position 6,413 of record JANYFI010000636.1, read on the forward strand.
TACAGGGGAAGCTATAGTATTTTATTTTTATATCAGCCGGCAGAAAAAATAAAGCAATTGCTTACGGATGGAAAAAACGTATACGCCTATTTCAATAACACCATTGGCAATGCCTTTCAAAACGCAATGACGTTACGCAACCTGGTTAAAGAATGAATTTTCTTAACCATTGATAGTTTGCTCCCACTTACTGCTTTTATTAATGCCTACACTGCCTCAACCAAACAGATAAGGATGCTGCGGAACAATAAAATTCAGCCCAGCCTTCCTCATTAACTGAAAAACGGGTATTGTATGTTTGCCAATTAGCATGATCAAAGTAATCGCTTTGCTGGCCGTAGACATTCTTTACCTTGCTTGCAACAAAGCTTCAAGACCGTCTACTTTGTCAAAGAAAATTTCATTGTCACCGCCGTCTTTTCCTTTGTCTATATAACTGCAATGCAAGAGTCAATTTTATATTTCTAATTTAACCAGCCATTGAGTTGCTAAAAAAATATCATGAACGATAACCAGTTACCCATTACAACACTGATATCAGATAACTGGAAGCATCAGCTTAAAAGAACGAGTGACTTATTTAATTTACTGACGGATAAACAACGGATGCAGGAAATTGCGTCTGGCCGTAATCGTAGTATTTACTCGCTGGTACATTTGACCGCAGTGCACGACAGGAAATTGTCCTTGCTATCTTTAGCAGAACAATTGTATCCCAAACTGGATGAACCTTTTCTAACACAGCCAGACAAGTCGGCAGCCACTTTACCCACCAGAAAAGAATTAGGTTTTAGTGTAAAATGGTTAATTCCGCACTGGATATACATTTCGAATCAATAAAACCTGCTGACTTTTGCTAAGCAGAACAAAAACGCATAAGCCTGCCTTACCGGAATGCTTTCTAAAGCCACAATCACCCAATGAATTAAATTAAAAGAACTGCTGCCGCAAACTTACTGCGCAGGTAAAATCTTTAGTAGCAAGCGGTTGGTAAAACGCCCATTCTACAAAATTAAAGTTGAAAGCAAAAAAATAATTTTCCTAATTTTAAATAAAATTTTGTTTTTTGCCTGACTGCTCACAATATGATGATAAAAGCTTGCTTCTGGAAATTGCTGCCGGAGACGAACGTGCGTTTAGAAAATTATTTGAACTATACAAGGAAAGATTTTACTCAGTTGCACTGAAGATGACCCGATCCAATGAAGTGGCTGAGGATATTGTGCAAGATGTGTTCATGTATATTTGGAGCAAGCGTGAAAATATTATAGCTATTGAGAATCCATCTTCGTATTTTTTTACTTGTGTGTACCGAAAAGTATATCAGTATTATCGCAAAATAGCACTGGAAAAAAAATTATTAGAGAACATATCATCCCAAAACGAATTTATAAATACTACAGATAAAAGGGTATTGGATCGTGAAAATAAACATTTAATATCCCAGGCAGTAGCGAAACTTCCACCGAAACAACAACTGGTCTTCAAACTTAGCAAATGGGAAGAGCTTAGCAGGGAAGAAATTGCACGCCAATTACAAATATCTCCCCATACAGTCAAGAATCATTTGACTGATGCCATTAAATTTATCCGCACTTTCTTACGCGACTCCACCCTAACCTTGCTGGTGATATATTCGTTTTTCAAAAAATAATTTTTTACCGGGTAGGACAATAGCTTCTGAGCAGCATCTGTCTGTAATATTTTATAAAATATTAAAATTGTAAAATTGCATGTTATCATCTAAAGAGAGGATATATTATTTGTTGGAGGCTTATATTTCCAGGCAGGCAACAGCCACCGAGGAAAGCGAATTCATGGACTGGATTCTTGAAGCTGGGGAAGAGTCTGCTTTAAAAGATTATGTACTTGATATCTGGAACCAATATAAAACTGAAGAGGATCTATCGTATGTAAATTGGGACCAAATATATTTGCGTGCAATGCAGCAGCCGGTTGTTTCTATTGACCCAGGAATAAAGAAAATAAAATGGGTTAGATTCGCCGCTGCCGTAACAGGTTTGGTTGTTCTTGCTGCAGGTGCTTATCTCTACTTTACTCCCCGTTCTCAGCAGGCAATCGCAACAATTGACATTAAACAGAAAGATATTGCGCCACCTTCAGATAATAAGGCAATACTAACCCTGGCTAATGGAACAAAAATACAATTAGACAGCAGTGGAAATGGAACGCTGGCCGTGCAAGGCAGTATACAGATTATCAAACAAGCCACCGGAGAAATCAGTTATTCCGGAACTTCTGCAGGAGAAGTTAGTTACAATACGCTTAACGTACCAGCAGGAAGCAAACCCATAAGCCTCACGCTATCTGATGGCAGCAAAGTTTGGATAAATGTAGGATCAAGCCTCACTTATCCAACTGCATTTACAGGCAAGGAAAGAAAAGTAAAAATTACTGGAGAGGCTTATTTTGAAGTAGCGCACAAAGCCAGCATACCTTTCATTGTACAACATGATGAGTTAACTGTAAGCGTTTTAGGAACACATTTTAACGTGAATACGTACAAAGACGAAAGTACTGAACGAATAACATTGCTGGAAGGTTCGGTAAAAGTTAACCAGAATGCCTTGTCGGAATTATTAAAACCTGGCCAACAGGCCCGCATTAGTAACAATGGCAATAGGGCTATTAAAATATCCAATGATGTGAATATGGATGAGGTGATGGCCTGGAAGAACGGTAAATTTATGTTTGGTGACAATACAGACCTCGGTACTATCATGCGCCAGATTACCCGATGGTACAATGTGGAGGTAGTATATGAAGAACAGATTAACCAGCATTTTTGGGGATCTATCTCAAAAGATGTGAACGTATCACAAGTACTAAAAATACTGGAAGCCACAGGTGGTGTAAAATTTAAAATAGAAGGGAATAAAATAATGGTGATGCCCACCTCCCACTAAATATTTTTTAAATAAACTGAACTAAATAGCCGGGAAGTGTTTGCTCCACAACCCGGCGAAAAGTTCAGGTTAACTATATAATAAATCGCTTAAGACTACTATTTCATCAAACTAAACCAAACAAAGCTATGGATTTTAAAGTTCATTATTACTGTTGGCCTTCCTTGCCGAAAGTATCAAAACAAACGCTGAACATTATGAAGCTTATTGCCCTCATATTATTTGCAGCAGGCCTCCAAGTAAGTGCCCGTGGCTATTCGCAGATCACGCTTTCTGAAACCAACACACCGCTGGAAAAAGTATTTCAAAAAATAAAGCAACAGAGTGGTTACGATTTCGTATCTACGTATGAAACGTTGAAAGATGCGGGAAATGTAACAGTTAATGTGCAGAATGTATCTCTGCAAAAAGCGCTTAACGAATGTTTACAGGGCAAGTCGCTTACTTATGTTATTATAGGTAAAACGGTAGTAGTAAAGCCCAACGAAAAAAAATCCTATAATTCAAGTGCCCTTCTTTTACCCGAAAAGCTACTACCGCCACCTGTTGAAATTCATGGAACAGTGTTGAATGAACAGGGGCAACCGTTACAGAATGTATCGGTGTTAGTAGCTGGCACCAAGATAGGGACCACTACTAATAAAGAAGGAAATTTTACACTCACCGTTCCTGATAATAAAAATGTGACCCTGGAAATTTCAAGCGTTTCATATATAACAAAAAAAGTAAGCCTTGGAAAACAGAGTGAGGTAAGTGTTGTTTTACAAACAGACGTAGCAGGAATGAGCGATGTGGTGGTAGTAGGATATGGCACACAGAAAAGGTCATCAGTTACTGCTGCCATTTCTACTCTAAACGGAAAAGATGTGGCTTCCACTCCTATTGCGGATTTAAGTAATAGTTTAGGTGGACGGGTTCCCGGAGTAATCGTAAGGCAAAACAATGGTGAGCCTGGTAACGACGGGTCAGATATTTATATCAGGGGAATTTCTTCAACAGGAGGCAATCAGCCCCTATTGATAGTGGATGGTATCCCGCGGAATTTTAAACAGCTTGACCCAAACTCCATCAAATCGTATTCGGTATTAAAAGATGCCGCCGCAGTAGCTCCCTATGGAGTTGCAGGTGCCAACGGTGTAATTCTTGTTACCACCAAAACTGGTAAAAACGGCGATCCATCAGTCACTTATGATGGATATGTGGGTTTTCAAAATCCAACCATATTTCCCAATTATGTTAGTGGATATCAATTTGGTGTATTGCAAAATGCTGCTGCAAAAGCGGCAGGAGTTTCCCTTCCTTATTCAGATATTGCACTTCAGAAATTAAAAGATCATTCCGATCCTGATGCCTATCCTGATCCCAATGTTTATAGGGACTTGGTTAGAAAAAATACTGTTTTGACAAATCACCACATAGAAGTTTCAGGAGGTACAGAAAAAGTAAAGTACTATGGCAGCTTTGGATATCAACAGCAGAACGGTATGTGGCCCACTACCAGCGACAAAAAATACAATCTTGATTTTAATTTGAGTGTGCAAGCTACCCAATCAACAAAAATTACTTTTGGAATAAATGGGAGATTGCAAAATTCCAATTATCCTTCTGTTCCCTCAGGTTTTGTTGACAACAGTCTTTTTGAGTTGATTGGTTATACTCATACTCAAAGTGGGCCGTTATATTTTAGTAACGGAATGCCCGGTACTTATATCACTTCAACCCTTTTAAAAAGCGGGTATAATAAAGTGAATACTACGTCCTTGTATTCACAAATTTCTATTGATCAGGACCTGTCGTTCATCCCCGGACTTAAGGCAAAGGTGACTGTTGCTTATGATCCAAACTTCCTTTCAAACAAAATTTGGCATATCCCTGTTCACCTGGCCACTATCAACACATCCGTCCAGCCATATGTAATCACAGACGGAATATTTGGACAAACCCAATCGTCTCTAAACGAAAGCTTTACCCAGTCTTATCAGCTTACCACTCAAGCTTCACTAAACTATGCCAGATCATTTGGCAAGAGTAATATAAGTGCGTTGGCTTTGTTTGAAACAAAGGACAATGGTTCTAACAACCTGTCTGCTTCCAGAATGAATTATAACTTGGATATTGATGAAATTAGTTTAGGTAGTTCAAGTAATGCTGATATGACTACCGCAGGAACATCCAGCAGGGCGAAGCAGATTGGACTGGTATATCGTACTACCTATGCCTATGAAAATAAATATTTGTTTGAAGCCAGCGGCAGATATGATGGAAGCTATTATTTTGCGCCTAATGTAAGATTTGGATTTTTCCCTGCGTTTTCAGTTGGATGGCGTTTGTCTGAGGAGAATTTCATGAAAAATATACACTGGATTAATAATTTAAAGATCAGGGGATCTTACGGAGAGGTTGGTGCGCTTGCCGGAGCTCCATTTCAGTATTTAAGCACTTTTAGTGCCTTCGGCCCTGCCTATGTGCTTGGCGGACAAGCAGTTCAAGGTGTTGCTGAACGAAATGAAAGTAACCCCAATATTACCTGGGAACGTGCCAAAAAAAGTGATGTAGGTTTTGAGACAACCTTGTGGAATGGGTTATTGAATTTAGAAGTAGATTATTTTTATGAAAAGAGATCAAATATGCTCGTAAAACCTGATGTGCTGATTCCTGCGGAATACGGAATAGGGCTCAGCCAAGTAAATGCGGGAATTATGCAGAACCAGGGAATTGACCTCTCTATTGGTTCAAATTATCGTATCTCCAAAGACTTGCAAGTATCGCTAAGTGGTAATATTACTTACGCAAAGAATACGCTAGTAAAAGTATTTGAAACATCTACCACCTTTAATAATCCAAACAGAAGATTAACAGGTAAGTCACTTGGAACGCAATTTGGTTTCCATGCATTGGGCTTCTTCCAGGTGGGGGATTTTAATGGCGGGGTATTAAAAGCAGGAATAGCTTCACAACCATGGGGTTCGGTACAGCCCGGTGATATCAGGTATGAAGATGTAAATAAAGATGGGAAAATTAATGAAGATGACTTTACGAAAATTGGAGACCCTAATGTACCACAGCTTATCTACGGCATATCTCCCAGCGTGCACTATAAAGGGTTTGCGCTGGATATACTTCTTCAGGGAGCCGCAAAAGCGAATATTTATTTAGATAGACAAAATGCCTGGGCATTTTATAATGGAATGTCAGCGCTGGTGGAGAATATGAATTATTGGACGCCTGAAAATCCCAATGCCTCTAATCCACGGATCACGTCCAGCCCAACTACAAACAATACACAAACCTCCTCCTTTTGGATGAAAAGCGGAAGTTATTTGAGATTGAAAAGTGCAACAGTATCCTACACGATTCCTATATCTGTTTTAAAAAAGATAGGTAGTCAAAATGCCAGGGTATTTGTTTCAGGGCAAAATATAATTACATTGACAAATTTGAAAAATTTTGATCCGGAAAGTACAGGGCCGTACTCAAATCTTTATCCGCAGCAGAAAGTTATTTCAGTAGGATTAAATGTCACCTTTTAAAACTTTAAAACAAAGAATTATGAATAATATATTTAGAAGTTTCAATGTCAC
>JANYFI010000641.1 GCA_025362765.1 Ferruginibacter sp.
AATTTACAGTTACATGTATGAAATTAGTGACGATATACAGCTTGTAAAAAATGATAAAGGGGAAGAGATTTTGGAGTTCTTTTTGATTTGATAATTCAATAGTTTGATCAGCCAAAATGGATGTTCTTTAATTTTCATACCCATATTATAAAATAAAATACTAAATATTTTAGTAATCCTCCCTACCTTAGCATTTCTAAACTAAGGAATGTACCTCAACTGTAAAACATATTTCAGCTTTCGCTACGGCACTTTTTCAAGCAAAGAACTGGTAAAAGCCGCTGTGGACAATGGTGTAACAGCCCTGGCATTAACCAATATCAACTCCAACTGCGATATATGGGACTTTGTAAAATATTGCCGGGAGGAGGGGATAAAACCCATTACAGGCGCAGAGGTCCGAAACGAAGGACAATTTCGCCTCTGTTTGTACACCAAACCTATCAAATTCCCTGCTCACTTTCAAACCGCCGCAGCCCGGTCTCCTGACCCCGCTGCAACCCTTACCCAAACTACCCATCATAATGTTCTAAGATATTAAAATTGTCAATTCCATTTGTATAAAATAATGCTGATGAATATTTATACTCTTCAGGCAGATCACAAAGTGAAGCTTTTACGGGGTTATTATGAATATAATTTATTTTCTGAAAAAATATTTCACGTGTAAATAATTCTACCTCTAAAGAATTGCGATTCCAAAAATGATGTTTACTATCCGCAGCATTCACTTCATAAACATCCAGTTTTTTATCGTCTTCGAACAACATCTTAAATTTTGTGAAGTGAATTTCTTAAATGCAGTTTGCTCTCCTTCTAATGTATTACCAGCCGTGGCCTGCCATATTAAATGAATATGATTGCTCATTATCACAAAGGCATTGATCTTTATTTTTTTATTTTCTTTTAGAAAATGAAGGCTGTTGATAATTACATCTTTGTATCTATCATCTTTTAAAAGATGTTTCCAACCTTGTATAGTGGCAGTGAAGAATTGTTGCCAATTTTCCAGATACAAAGTGCTCATTCAGGAAAAATAAGGATATTTTTTTAATTGGTTCGGCTGGTCGGAGCCCACGCCTCGGCGCTAGCGGTTTGGAGTATGCGCTCTTTACTCTTTGCGAGTTACCAACAACGGCGAAAAATATCTTTTGCCGATTTTGATACTTCAAACTTAGCATATTTACTTACCACTTACAAACCGCCGCAGGCATACTCTCACTGTTTGGGATATACGTTCTTGTAATTTACGGTTACCAACAAGGGCGAAATAATTTCGGTAGCTACGGATAATCACCAATAATAAAGTTGGCTAAAAGCAAACTATTACAAATCCGATCATCCATTTTTGATAAAATCCAAATGGCAGTAATGCTTTATTAATAAATGAAAATCCGTGTCGGAGAAGATTTGCTATTAAGTAGTATATTGCATTACATTGACGAGAGAAATGAAAACTAATATCTGCTTCCGTATACTTATCACCTTTATCGTTTCACATACCTGTTTTGTACAGTTTGCGAGTGCCCAAACTATCTGCGATTCTGTTTTTATGAAGGAATACAGCACGTCGGGTAATTTACAGCCGGCCACTATTAAAAATTTAAGTACTAAAGAAATATTAATTGCAGGTCGTGGAACAATAACGCCTACAGGACCTAGTCAGTCAATGTTGGTAAAGCTTTCACAATCCGGTTCAATATTATGGAGTATTTTAATTGGAGGTAACAACGATGACCAGTTTAATGGCATAGTTGAATTAAGTGATGGCAGTTACATTGTCTACGGAACTACAAAATCATTTGGTTATCAGCAAGGCAAAATATTATTAACCCATATTAGCACTAACGGCAACATTCTTTGGAGCCGGCAGTTAGGAGATAGCCCTACATCAAATGATAGGATCAAAGCAATGATTCAATATTCCGATGGAGATATTGTAGGTACATTTAATTCAAACGACAGTACAATACAAAGTGACCCGATAGTATTTAAAATGAGGATTGATGGAACAATCAGGTGGGCAACAAAGTTCGATAATATGGGAGAAGAAAGTTTTACAACAATTGCTTTTGAATCCAATAAAATATATGTAGGCGGATTTTATACTGATGTAAAAAGGAAATGCGTGTTATCTACATTAAATAGTATAGATGGGGCAATAATATCTTCGCAGAACCTATATCATTCAGACAGTACCTTCAATCAGGAATTGACCAATCTCGAAATCTTCAACAATAAGATTTCTTATGGCATATGGTTAAGAAAAGTTGTTAACTCCTTTGCCATTAATAAAATGCTACTGTTACAATCAGACCTGGCAGGAAATAAGACATTTCAAACCATCATGGAAAATGGAGAGGATTCCGGATCAATATATTTAAAAAGAACTCCTGATCAGGGCTTTTATATATTAAGAAATGTATACCTCCCTGAAGTTATAAAGTTAAATGGGTATAACACTATCGAATGGGCTACAA
>JANYFI010000643.1 GCA_025362765.1 Ferruginibacter sp.
TCCAATTTAATAGGTTGGTTTTTTTATTGTCAGGTGATAGCATGTTTGTTGTCCCATTTTTCTGCTTTTAAAAATTGGTATTTTATATTATTTGCATTCCGTGTTGTTAATAGCCAATGGTAAAAAATGATAGTATAATAAAGGTGATAAAATAAGTTACAATACCAGCGGATTTAACCTGGATGCGGCAGGTTCACCCGGCGCAATTCCATCCAGCCAGCGGTTTCTGTCATTTTCCTGGTGTTCGTTTTTGGGTTCAGTAACGGTGGCGCCATCGGCATAGTAAATTATGGTAATTACTTCCCTTGTAACGACGGATAAATTTCCGGGTGCATTGTGCAACGTCCATCCATAATGCCAGGTAGCATCACCGGCATTCATTGTTTCAGGTCGAACTACGGGATAGTTTTTATCCTTTACCAGTTTATCAATTTGCGCCTCTGAATCATCTGAAATGGCGAGGTTACCAACAAATCCTTCCTGGTGCGACCCTGATGCAAAAGTGAGCATCCCCATTTCTTCGGTAATATTAATTAGTGGCATCCACATGGTAACCGTTTTGTTGGTGCTCAATGGCCAGTAGTACTGATCCTGGTGCCATGGCGTAAGGCCTCCGCCCGGTTCTTTGTACAATGCCTGGTCGTGGTAAATGCGTACCTGTTCCACACCCAACAAATCAGCCGCGATTTTTGCAAATCTTTTGGCCAAAGTAAACTGCCTTACATCGTCATCGGCTTCCCATAAATTCATGATCTGTAAAAATGCTTTGCCATAAGTATCCCTCTCATTCAGGCTCCTGGTTTCTGTATTATAGGCATAGGCTGCTTTGTTGATGGCGTTTCTAAAGGCAGGCACTTCATCCGGATGTAAAACATTTTTTACAAGTGTGTGCCCGTTTTTTCTAAAGTCATTTACCTGTGCTGCATCAAGCTGCAGGCAGTCGTTCAGTAATGGCAAGGTCGTAGTGTGCATAATCGTATTCATTTAAAAAGTCAAAATAAAAAATAGCCGCCGTAGCAGTAGCTACATTTTGATAAGTTTCTATAACCGGCTGGCAGATAAAACAAGTTGCGTATTGACTACCAGTTTTATTCAGCCAAACTTCTTAATATACCCAATTCCACACCTCTTATTTCAGCAAGGCCGCGGAGCCTGCCAATGGCGGAATAACCGGGGTTTGTTTTCTTGCCTAAATCATCCAGCATCTGGTGGCCATGGTCTGGCCGCATGGCAATAGAAATATTTCTTTTGTTCATCACCTGCACAATTTCTTTTATTACGGCATACATGTCCACGTCGCCTTCCAGGTGATTGTCTTCGGAAAAATCCCCGTCGCTGTTGCGTTTGGTGCTGCGCAGGTGAATAAAGTTGATGCGCTCTCCAAACTGTTTTACCATGGCGGGTAAATCATTGTCTGCACGTACGCCAAACGATCCGGTACAAAAACAAAGACCATTGTTTAAGGAAGGAACTGCCTGTATCAATGCTTCAATATCGGCGGCGGTACTTACCACTCTGGGCAAACCCAGCAACGCATAAGGCGGATCATCCGGATGAATTACCATTTGCACGCCACATTCATCTGCCACAGGTATCACCTGTTGTAAAAAATAAATTAAATGGCTACGCAAAGCCGCTGCGTTAATTGATTCGTATTTATCCAATGCCTGTTGAAATTGTGCCAGTGTAAAACTCTCTTCGCTACCGGGAAGACCGGCGATGATATTTCGTTGCACCAATAATTTTTCGGCGTCACTCATTTCGGTAAATCGCTGTTGAGCTTTTGCGAGTTCCGCTGAAGTGTAGTCTTTTTCAGCATCTTTTCTTTTTAAAATAAACACATCAAACGCTACAAAAGCCGCTTTTTCAAAACGCAAGGCTTTACTTCCATCTTCCACTGTATAAGCCAGGTCAGTTCTTGTCCAGTCAAGCACGGGCATAAAATTATACGTCACAATTTTTACGTTGCATTCAGCCAGGTTTCGGATAGATTGTTTATAATTTTCAATGTACTTTTCAAAGCCTTCTGATTGTGTCTTTATCGCTTCGTGTACCGGTACACTTTCCACCACGCTCCATAGCAATCCTGCTGCTTCAATATCATTTTTGCGCTGGTTGATGGCTTCCACCGTCCAAATGGCTCCATTGGAAATTTGATGCAATGCAGTAACTACTCCGGTGCAACCTGCCTGTTTAATATCCGATAGATTTACAGGATCGTTGGGGCCATACCAGCGCATGGTTTGTTGCATGCGCTTACCTGTATTTTTATAGGAGGTAAAAAAGCCTTCGGCTGGTTGTACAGGTGTATTGATCACTTCGTTGTCATTAAAACTATTCATTGTGTCGCTGTTAAATTAGCAGGCAAATTTACTGCTTAGGCGCTTGCGCCCATTTTAAAAGTAGTCATAAAAACAAAATTAATTCACCGTCAATTCTACTACAGGTATTTCATACAGTGGCTTCTTTTCCGGCAACGATAAAATAATATCATCCCCTGATTCCTGCATTTTTAATTCAGAATTATCATGCAAAAATTGTGCATACTTTATCTTGCCTTTATAACCAGGCAACGTTATATTACCAGTGGCTGGATAGTCATACAAATGCAGATAAAGCCTTTTGATGGCGGCATTGTACGTAAGTTTATCGCTGACAGGCGCTGCATATTCAACGGGAGCAAAAGTGCAGTTGTAAATAGCCTTATTATTGGCATGCATCCAATGCGAAAGACTATCCAGAGCGTTGGTGGCACGATAGTCGAATTCGCCCCTGGCTGTAGGGCCTACATTTAAAATTAAATTGCCGCCATTGCTCGTAGCGGTAATCAACAGGTCCAGCAACTGGCGGTGTGTTTTCCATGAATTTTCATCCCTGTAATATCCCCATGAACCAGAAAATGTTTGGCAGGTTTCCCAGGTTTTGCCCTTGTATTTTTCCAATTCTTTTGTACTCACCTGCTCCGGTGTTTCAAAATCCGCCCCATCTTCATAGTCATTCAGGTCAGCCCTGTTATCCACAATAATTCCGGGCTGAAGTTTTCTTATTTGCTTAAATAAATTCACAGATCCCCAGTCATCACGTCCCTTACCGTATTTTCCGGGAAAAGAAAAATCGAGCCAAAGGATATCAATCTTACCATAATTGGAAAGTAATTCTGTTACCTGGTTATACAGGTATTGGCGATACTTTGCCATGTCTTTTCCTTTATTCAAGCGGGCGTAAGCAGTATCGCTGTTGGTCTGTGGCCGCTGGGGATGCATTTCATCAATAGTGAAATCAGGATGATGCCAGTCGATGAGCGAATAATAAAAACCAATCTTAATACCTTCGGCCCTGAAGGCGTCGACGTACTCTTTTACCAGGTCACGTTTTGCGGCGGTATTGGTAGCTTTATAGTCGGTGTATTTGCTGTCGAACAAACAAAATCCTTCATGGTGCTTGGTGGTTAACACGGCATATTTCATGCCCGCTGCTTTTGCTTCCTTCGCCCATTTCTTCGGATCAAATTCATCCGGATTAAATTCATTAAAATATTTTTGATAGCCTTCGTTGGTGATGCGTTCCTGGTTTTTTACCCATTCATGCCGGGCGGG
>JANYFI010000664.1 GCA_025362765.1 Ferruginibacter sp.
GGAAAACAACGGTAGTGCCTGCTAACAGAATGTTTGTAGCAAGTACCGGACTTGCCGCAGGTTTTGCTACGATGCTTGGCAACCTCGCCGGTGCCTTTTCTAATATTTACTTTTTGGCAATGCGAATGACAAAAAATGATTTCATCGGTACAGCCGCCTGGGTATTTTTGGTTATCAATCTTTTCAAATTGCCTTTTCAGATTATTTACTGGAAAAATATAACGGCGTCATCTTTGCATACAGATTTATTTTTACTACCGGCCATGGTGGCGGGCTTTTGGGCAGGATTAAAAATGGTTGCCCGGATAAAAGACGATAGTTATAGAAAAGTGGTTATCGGATTAACCATTTTAGGCGCCTTCATAATTTTCTTTAAATGATTCTTTCCTGCCAATTGCTGATATTGTTGTGATGGTCACTCCTATAAGCAATGCCAATTCTTTTTATTAACCTGATTTGCATGGCAAATTCGGGCAACCGTTCATCTGAAAAATGTTTATTCACCAAGGTTTTTAAGAGCAGGAATACCTTCTTTTACACTTCCCTTAAAGATAGTTGTATCGATTATAACAGACTCCTTTTTTTCAATATGCTTCGCCACTTGTGCCAGCTTTTCTTTTACATCTGGTAATGGTGATTGATTGAATTATTTCTTTACATCCATGTCCGTTCATTTTCAAATGCAGTTAACATTAAAAGATGCGTGCCGGGGAGTGTTGCGGATTGAACGGCAAAGTTAACAGCGTTTTCAGCAGATGCTGAAAAGTCGGCCGGTAGGAATATTTCTTTCATAAGGCTATTTTTATTTGGCAGATTTTTTAAGAAATTTTTTCTGTTGTTGAATACTTAGAAATGGCCAAGAGGATAAACGGTTGCAATGATTTCCGTTAGCAAACAATATGATGCTTAACTAAACGCAAAAATCATTGCGTGTATGTATTTTTATATGTCTATCATTGTACCATAAAAATTAGTTTACCTGTCAATGTCGCAGCAAAAAATAAAAAAGATTATAAGCAGGAAAAAGGTATCGGGCTACAGCGACAACAATAAAGCCCAACTGGTAGACGGCGGGAAAGATTATTTTGAGATGCTACTGTCGCTTATTCAAAGCGCCACTAAAACCATTTACCTGCTTACCTATATTTATGCAGAAGATGAAACTGGTTTACTGGTAGGGGAAGCATTAAAAGCAGCGGCAAAAAAAAATGTGGATGTTTACCTGCTGGCCGACGGATATGCCTCCCAGGCATTATCGAAAAAATTTATTGAAAACCTCGAACAGGCAGGAGTTCACTTTCGGTTTTTTGAGCCACTGTTAAAAAGCCGGCACTATTATTTTGGACGGCGCATGCACCAGAAAATTTTTGTGGCTGACGGAAGAGTTGCTTTGGTGGGCGGTTTAAATATTGCCGATCGCTACAATGATGTTGACGGAAGGGCTGCGTGGCTTGATTTTGCCCTTTTTGTGGAAGGAGAGGTTGCCAGGCAACTGTGTATTCTTTGCTGGAAAACATGGAATGGATTTCCTCTGAAAATGTCACCTAAGTTTTGCGATGTGCCGCCTGCCCAATTTAATTTTGCAGGAAAAGAAAGCAGCAGCATAAGGATACGGCGCAATGACTGGGTAAGGCGAAAGATCGAAATTTCAGCTACTTATATCGAAATGTTTCACCAGGCGCAATCACATATTACTATCCTTTGCAGCTATTTTTTGCCGGGAAAAATGATCAGGCGCTTGTTAAAAAACGCGGCGAAAAGAGGGGTAAAAATAAAAGTAATTACTGCGGGTCCTTCGGATGTTATGCTGGCAAAATACGCCGAACGCTGGATGTATGACTGGTTGCTGAGAAATAACATTGAATTGTACGAATACCAACCCACTGTACTGCATGCCAAAGTTGCCGTTTGCGACAGCGAATGGTTCACTATCGGATCTTATAATATTAATAACATCAGCGCTTATGCAAGTGTTGAATTAAACCTTGACGTACGCAGTAAGGCAATGGCTACCTCAATGGAAGCAACAATGGCAAATATTATAAAAGATAGCTGCATCGCCATTACTGCTGAACAGCAACTACATGCTAAAAATATTTTTATACAGTTTATGCGTTGGTGCGCTTACCAGTTTATCCGTATAGCTTTTTACATACTTACTTTCTATTTTAAACAACAGCGTTAAAAATTAATGTTAAGCTAAGTGTGAATTGGCAATAGTGAGTGGTCAATAATTCACCATTGACCACTCACCATTCACAAAACAATCCGACATTTGATTCTTAACATAACACTAACAGAAACATTCATTTCAACTATTATAGTGCGCCGTCGTTTCGGCACGGGATATCCCGTTTTTGTTTTGCTGCTTTGCTTTACTCCATGTGTACAACATAATACAACAGTACTTTACCAAATAATCTGTTTACTTTTGTATTAGTGAAAAAAATCCTGGTAGCCATAATGTCTTTTTTGTACATCAGTACTTCTGTAGGGGCAACCGTACATGTGCATTATTGTATGGGCAAGCTGGCGGGTTGGGAGATTGGCATTGTTGACTCTGCCACCTGTGGTAAATGCGGTATGCAAAAATCATCGCAAAAAAATCAGGGCTGTTGCAATGACGAAACTAAGTTAATACAAAACAATGCCGACCAGCAACTATCAGTATCTTCTTTTCAAATTACACAATTTACCACAGCTGCAATACCGGTGTTATTTTTTGAGTTACCACCTGTAAAAATATTTTCTACTACACTCAATAGGCACGGTAACCATTCGCCTCCCGAAAGCGCTGCTGTAGCGGTGTATATCCGTAACTGCGTATTCCTGATTTAATTTTTTTTTGATATTTTACTGCCCGGCAACTACTGCCCGGCTATTGGCATTTGCACATACCTAGTTTTTTTAATCAATTCAAATAAAAATTAACAACAATGAAATCAGTCAAAATGCTGATGATGGCAGCGCTCACCATCCTTTCTGTTACTGTAGTTGGCCAGCAGGCTAAATCAGATTCTGCGAAAATGTCCATGCATAAAATGGGACAAAAAACAATGTACACCTGCTCTATGCACCCGGAAGTAACGAGTGATAAACCTGGCAAGTGCCCAAAATGCGGGATGGATTTAGTGAAAGTGAAAAAGGAAAAAAGCAAACCGATGGCCATGAAAATGTATAGTTGTTCCATGCATCCGGAAGTTACCAGCGATAAGCCCGGCAAATGCCCCAAATGCGGAATGGACCTGACAGAAGTAAAAGCTAAAAAGCAATAAAAGTCCAAACAGATAAGGATAATGAACTGCCTGTAAGGTTTCATTATCCTTATCATAAAAGATCAATGATGAAATTGAAATATGTTGTGGTGCTAATGCTGGTTACGCTAAATTTTACAGCCTTCGCACAAAAGAAAAATCGTAAAAC
>JANYFI010000694.1 GCA_025362765.1 Ferruginibacter sp.
AACTAACTTCGCTGCATGCCGAACATCAATTGGAACGATACTGTTAACCTGGCTGGCAAAATCACTTTTAGGCGACTTTGGAATGGCATTAAAGTGCTGGGCAGTTTCTATGCCGGCAGGCTGCTTAAAAAACCAGTGCAGTGGGGCTATCCTGTGTCAATTTCATTTGAACCCACCACCAGCTGTAACCTTCGTTGCCCGGAATGTCCCAGCGGGCTGAGGGCTTTTACCAGGCCAACGGGCATGTTGCAAAAAGATTTTTTTACCCGAACAATTGATGACATTCATAAAGAACTATTGTACCTGATTTTTTATTTCCAGGGCGAACCGTATTTGAATCCAGATTTTTTAGATATGGTGAAATACGCATCTTGTAAAGGCATTTATACCGCTACTTCTACTAACGCCCACTACCTTACTGATGCAGCGGCAAAAAGAACGGTTGAAAGCGGACTCGACCGGCTAATCATTTCCATTGATGGCACCACGCAGGATGTGTACCAGCAATACCGCATTGGCGGTAACATAAATAAAGTAATTGACGGCGCTAAAAATATTGTAAAATGGAAAAAACAATTGAACAGCAAAACACCCTTTGTATTCTTCCAATTTTTGGTGGTGAAGCCAAACGAACACCAGGTAAACGATATTAAAAAACTGGCTGCTGAAGTGGGTGTGGATGAAGTACGTTTTAAAACGGCGCAGGTATACGACTATGAAACGGATCCCAACCAGCTGATTCCGACAATTGACAAATTTAGCCGCTATAAAAAAAATGCCGGTGGTACATACACCCCAAAAAATAAATTAGCCAAGCGTTGCTGGAAAATGCAGCACGCCAATGTGATTACCTGGGATGGCCTGGTAGTGCCCTGCTGTTTTGATAAAGATGCCATGCACCAGCTGGGCAATTTAAAAAATCAATCGTTTAAAGAGGTTTGGAATAATGCCAACTACAAACAGTTTAGGAGCGAATTAATGAATAGCCGCAAAAATATTGATATATGCTCCAATTGCAGTGAAGGAGCTTCAGTCTGGAGAGATTGATCAATTATTTTCTTAAAATTAATTTGAATTAAATAGTGACCCGGCTGTACTTTTAGCAGCAATGGTTTATCTTTTGCTTACTTAAAAATATGAAAGAAATAAGTTTCAATAATCGCTTACGGCAGATACTTATGATAGGGTTAATCCTGTTTTTAATCATCGTATTTGTCACTCAACTGTATATTTTTTTACCCGGAATCCTGGGCGGAGTTACTTTATATATCCTTACCAGGAAATTATATCAACAATTAACGCTCAAAAAAAAATGGAATAAAAGTGCCACGGCGATACTATTCATTTTTTGCTCGCTTATTATCATTGCCATCCCGGTATATTTTTCAGTGATTATGATTCAACCAAAAATCAATACACTAATCAATAACCAGCAGCAGGTTATACAGGGTGTTAAAACATTCTCTGATAAAATTGAAAATACCACCGGCTTTAAATTGCTTTCTGATAAAAATACGCAGGCTATTTCCCAAAAAATTTCCGCTTTTATCCCTGACCTGATCAATAGTACCGCCACCATCCTGACGAACCTGATTATGTTGTTTTTTTTATTGTACTACTTGCTGGTAAGCGGAAAGGAAATCGAAAAATATTTAAACCGCATCATTCCCCTAAAACCTGAAAATGTAGATAAACTGGCCAGCGAAACCATTTTAATGATACGAGCCAATGCGCTGGGAATCCCGATTATTTGCATTGTACAGGGCGCATTTGCCGCACTTGGCTATTTAATATTTGGCGTGAAAGAATGGGGCATGTGGGGCTTTGTAACAGGCGTATTTGCGTTTTTTCCGCTGGTAGGCACCATGATTGTCTGGGTGCCGCTGGTAATTTTTTTGTATTCAGGCGGGCATAACTTTACTGCTACCGGTCTTACTCTTTATAGCTTTATTGTAACGGGTAATGTAGATTATATTACCCGGCTGGGCTTATTAAAAAAAATGGGCAATGTGCATCCTATGATAACCGTGTTGGGTGTTATTGTGGGTTTAAAGTTATTTGGTTTTATGGGGTTGATATTTGGACCTTTGCTGATAAGCTATTTTATTATTCTGATAAAAATATACATCAATGAATTTACTTCAGTGGATGAAATTAAAGTTTTGGACGCATGAGTATCAATAAAGACATTCAACAGAATAGTTTTAAAAGTGAACACCAAAAAGCTATGGTGAATTTAATTTTTACCTATAACTGGACAACCGGGCAAATAAAACATTTGTTTGACGCCAAAGGACTCACCATGCAGCAATTTAATATTTTACGGATATTAAGAGGAAGCGCAAAGGCGCTGTCTACCCTGCAGATTAGGGAACGCATGCTCGATAAGATGAGTGACTCAAGCCGCATCGTTGACCGTTTAATTTTAAAAGGACTTGCTAAAAAAGTAACCTGCAAAACCGATAAAAGGCTGGTAGACGTTACCATCACTGGCAAAGGTTTAAAAATACTCGATAAGTTAGATACCAGTGAAGATACAATGGAAAACATTTTTAAAGCCCTGTCAACAACCGAAGCCGAAACATTAAATCAATTATTAGATAAGATCCGCCAATCCAATTAATTAGCAAAATGCATAAATTTAATTTCGCTTTTTTATTTCTTTTCCTCCTTTTTTTTAATCGTGCCGGAGCTCAAACAAAACCTGAGTTTAGAGGAGTTTGGGTAGCAACGGTTGACAATATCGACTGGCCAACAAAAGGAAATTTTAATGTCGATGCTCAGAAAGCCGAATTTCTAAAACTGCTGGATATGCACCAGCGCAATGGCATTAATGCATTGATTGTTCAGATTCGCCCCGCTGCAGATGCATTTTATCCTTCGCAATATGAACCTTGGAGCGAATGGCTTACCGGTGTACAGGGACATCCACCTGTTCCTTATTACGATCCACTAGATTTTATGCTTACAGAAACGCACAAGCGTGGAATGGTTTTTCATGCGTGGATGAATCCTTACAGGGCTGAGTTTACCATTGGCAAATCTACTATTTCACCCACTCATATCACCCGGGTTCATCCTGAATGGTTTTTGACTTATGGTGACAAAAGATATTTTGATCCGGGCAATAAAGAAGTGCAGCAATATGTGGCCGCTGTAGTAAAAGATGTTGTAAGCAGGTATTCCGTAGATGCCATACACTTTGATGATTATTTTTACCCTTACCGCATTGCCGGTGTGGCATTTCCTGACAATGCGAGTTACCTGAAGTACGGCAATGGTTTAACAAAAGAAGACTGGCGGAGAAGCAACACTGATTCTATTATCGCACTGCT
>JANYFI010000700.1 GCA_025362765.1 Ferruginibacter sp.
TGGGAAAAAGACGGTAAGGTAAACTACATTACCAACCTGGATGCCTGGCGGATTGAACAGGTATTGCAGCCGGCGGCACAAAAAGGAGGAACCGATACTGAGTATATGGAACCGCTAGATACTTTTTCTGCTACCTCTCCTGACGCAATAGACGACTTACCGTTTTAAGCAACACTTTTCGCGTTAAGGCAGTCTGAATTTTAACCCGCTCAAAAAACCAGTGAGCAAAAGGGCGATTCGTTTTTCGTCCTCTTTTCATTTTTCTTTAACGGAGTTCAGGCACTATGCAACAAAAAATTTCCCTCAAATTACTACCGAACCAGGCAGCCGATCATGCAACGATTATCAGCTTGCTTGCAGAAGCCACCGGCACGCAACCCGGTACGGTGACAGGTTATCAAATTGAGAAAAAATCGCTTGATGCAAGGGGGAAAATCATTTGGGTAAACCTAATCGTTACCGCTTTTATCAATGAGCCCTTTCACAACAGATCCCTTCAGCTTTTTGATTTTAAAGATGTTCGGCTGGCGCAAAAAAAAGTAGTAATTATTGGGGCAGGGCCGGCAGGTTTATTTGCGGCACTGCAATTGATAGAAGCAGGCATTAAACCTGTATTGCTGGAACGGGGTAAAGATGTAAGGGCAAGACGAAGAGACTTGGCGACATTGAATAAGGAAGGTATTATAAACCCTGACAGCAACTATTGTTTTGGAGAAGGTGGAGCAGGTACTTACAGTGATGGTAAATTATATACCCGCAGCAATAAGCGTGGTAATATTGATAGGATACTCCACCTGTTTGTCCATTTTGGCGCCGAAGAAAAAATACTCTATGAGGCGCATCCACATATCGGCACAAACAAATTACCTGCTATCATTACCGCTATGCGCCGCCAGATTGAGGATTGTGGCGGCGATTTTCTATTTGAAAAAAAGGTAACCGACTTTATCATTAGTGACGGTAAAATAACGGCCGTTAATACCGCCGATGGACACTCTTTTGAAGGAGATGCTTTTATTTTGGCAACTGGTCATTCAGCGCATGATATTTTTGAACTGCTGCACGATAAAAAAATATTGATAGCCGCGAAGCCGTTTGCGCTTGGCGTAAGGATTGAACATCCGCAAAGTTTAATTGATGCTACGCAATACCACTGTGTTGTGAGAGGCGAATTTTTACCTCCTGCTTCCTACAGCCTTGTGCAGCAGGTAAATGGTCGTGGTGTATTTTCTTTTTGTATGTGCCCAGGTGGCATTATTGCGCCCGCCGCCACGTCGCCAGGGCAGCTGGTCGTGAACGGCTGGAGCCCTTCAAAAAGAAATAACCCCTATGCCAACAGTGGTATGGTTGTGCAGGTTGAATTAGAGGATGTTGCTAAAAATAAAATCATTAATACGCGGAGTGAATTAGCCATGCTGCAGTTTCAACAGCATACAGAAGAAAAAGCTTTTGCGGCAGGTGGTGGAAAATTTGTAGCACCTGCTCAGCGCATGGTAGATTTTTCGAAGAAAAAATTATCGGCAAATTTGCCAACCTGTTCTTACCAGCCTGGTGTTAAAGCTGCCCCGTTAAATGAAGTGTTGCCAGAATTTATTTACGATGCACTGGCAAAAGGATTTGTTGCATTTGGTAAAAAAATGAAAGGCTATTTTACTAATGAGGCGATAGTAGTTGCTACAGAAAGCCGCACTTCTTCCCCGGTAAGAATTCCAAGGAATGCTGATAAGCTTACCCATCCACAACTCAACAATTTATATCCCTGTGCGGAGGGTGCCGGTTATGCCGGTGGCATTGTAAGTGCTGCCATGGATGGTGAGCGCATAGCAAGACAGATAGCCAGTGTGAATATTTGAAAATGACTCAATGAGAAAATGAAACACTGCATTAAATAGTATTGCCTTGTTTGAAGTAATTTTCACATTGAGTAATTGTCACATTTGCTAATTTGCTAATTATTTTCCTTAACCTTACACTCAAATAAAATAATCAATGAGCATCCTGGAACTTAAAAATGTACAAAAATATTTTGCCACTCAAAAAGCGGTGGATGACATCAGCTTTACCATTGAACAGGGAAGTATATTTGGATTGCTTGGACCAAATGGTGCCGGTAAAAC
>JANYFI010000726.1 GCA_025362765.1 Ferruginibacter sp.
AGAATATTTAAAAGATAAAACTCACAACATCTCCTTCACTGGCAAACTCGATTTTAAAGACATTCAACCCTATTTAAGGTCGTGTTTGTGCACCATCTGTCCTTCTGTTAGTTACGATAACCTTCCCAATGCAGTGTTAGAAAGCTATGGTAATAAAAAAGCAGTAATTGCGTCAAAACTAGGTTCGCTCATTGATCTGATTATTGACAATCATACGGGGCTTTGTTTTTCACAAGGCAACCATATTGAGTTAAGAGCCAAGGTTGAATATCTGTATGCAAACCAATCAGAAGCTGTAAGATTAGGAGAGAATGCCTATGAAAAGCTTTTGACTGATTATTCCGAAAACCTTCACTATGAAAGGTTGTTACATTTATTTAATTCAGTAAGAAGTGAAAAAAATTAATGCCCTTATTCAAAAACTCGGTAAAAAAAATTATCAGGTAGACAAACATATTTCGAAGAAGGAATTATTTATAATTTTGGCAGAGAAATCTTTTTGTCTTTTACGTGGCTTTTACTACCGGCTTTTTTTTAAAAAATGCGAAGGACTTCTTTTTGTAGGAAAACGTTGCAAAATAAAACATTGTCATAAAATTTCTGTTGGTAAAACTATCACCATTGGAGATAATGTTGAAATCAATGCCTTAAGTTTATCAGGTATAAAATTTGGCAGCAATGTATCAATACAGCGCAATACTATTATTGAATGCACAGGTGTTATAAGGCAACTGGGCGAAGGTTTAGAAATAGGCAATAATGTAGGAATAGCGCAAAATTGTTTTATTCAGGTCAGGGGGAAAGTTTCCATAGGAAATGACGTAATGTTTGGTCCGGGTGTATCAATATTTTCAGAAGATCATGGTTTTTCTGAAATATCGATTCCTATGATCGAGCAGGCGGAGATAAGACAAGGGGTTACAATAGAGAGTGATGTTTGGATTGGCAGCAGGGCTATCATCCTTGACAACGTTACAATTGGAAAAGGTAGTATTATTGCTGCTGGAAGTGTAGTGAAGACTTCGGTACCGCCTTATTCAATAGTTGTCGGAATGCCGGGCAAAGTTATAAGATCCAGACTTTGATTGTTAATTTTGAAAACACCTGTTTATAAAAGAAGATTTTTAATCCATTTCCGGTAATGCTGATTCTAGTACACTTAACATTAATAAACCAAACCCAGTAAAATATATGGCAATCAAAAAGAAAATTTACATAGCCGGCGCAGGCGGTATGTTAGGCGAGGCCTTCTATCATCAGTTTAAAGATGACTATGAAATTAAATGCACCGATAAGGATGTGAATGAGTCCTGGCTTTCTTTTTTAGATTTTAGAGATGAAGCCGCTTATAAAAAAGATGTAATGGATTTTAAACCAGATTATCTTTTTCACCTCGGAGCGTATACTGATCTGGAATATTGCGAACAACATGCTGAAGACACTTATGCTACCAATACAATTGCTGTTGAAAATGCAGTGTACTTGGCCAATCAGTTAGATATACCATTACTTTATATAAGTACCGCCGGTATATTCGACGGGGAAAAAGATTTATACGATGATTGGGACCTGCCCAATCCATTGGGAGTTTATGCACGATCGAAATACATGGCCGAGAGGTTTGTTGCGGAAAATGCCAGGCGTTTTTTAATCTGCAGGGCCGGTTGGATGATGGGTGCAGGTCCAAAAAAAGACAAAAAATTTATCCAGAAATTGATGAAGCAACTGAAGGACGGCAAAAAGGAATTGTTTATTGTAGATGACAAAGACGGAACACCCACTTATACACATGATTTTGCGAGGAATGTTAAAGCCTTGATTCAAAATGAATATTGGGGCCTGTACAATATGGTTTGTGGTGGACAAACCAGTCGCCTGGAAGTAGCTACAGAATTGCTGTCATTATTCGGATTAACAGCATCAGTAAAAATTACCAGTGTGACATCGGATTATTTTAAAGATATTTATTTTGCAGAACGACCACCATGTGAACGGTTGTTAAACCGTAAACTTGAGCTTAGAAAATTAAATCTGATGCAGGATTGGAAAATTGCGCTGAAACAGTATACTGACCAGTATTATAAGGGTTATTTAGATTAAGAATGGAAAAATTAAGAATAG
>JANYFI010000776.1 GCA_025362765.1 Ferruginibacter sp.
TAACAGGATTGATTTTGCCAGTAAAAAAATTACGCAAAATACAAGGGTAAGTTACCCCCTCCATTTTATCAGCAATGCACTGGAACAAGCAATTGCAAAAATACCCGCTAACATTTTATTCCTTACCTGCGATTCCTATGGCATATTGCCACCCGTCAGCAGGCTTAGCGCAGCGCAGGCCATGTACCAGTTTATCAGTGGTTACACGGCAAAAATAGCCGGCACAGAAACTGGCATCACCGAACCCAAAGCTACTTTCAGTGCCTGTTTTGGCGCTCCTTTTTTACCGCTCCATCCGGGTAAATACGCCAGCATGCTCGGTGAAAAAATCATCACTGGTAAGGTAGCTGTGTGGATGATCAATACCGGCTGGAGTGGCGGTCCTTATGGTATCGGCAACCGCATACAACTGGCCTATACCAGGGCTATGATAACTGCTGCGCTGGAAGGTAAGTTGTCAGAAGCAGACTACGTGGCCCATCCGGTATTCGGCATGCTGATGCCCCTAACCTGTCCCGGCGTACCGGCTGCAATATTAAACCCCCAAAATACCTGGGCAAATAAAAACGACTATGATGTAAATGCAAAACAGCTTGCCCAATTGTTTATAGCCAATTTTGAAAAATACAAAAGCGGTGTCAGTCCGGAAATTATTGCTGCAGCCCCAAAAATATAACGGGAGTGGGCAGTATTAAATTACAGATAAATTTAACGAATGAAAACAGCGGCTATTAAAAAGACTGCCTCCGTTACACAGGATGGTTTTGCTTATCTTACAAAACGCATTGTAGTAAGCAACGCAAAAACTCTGGCAAAAATGGCCGCCCGAAAAGCAATGGCAACAATGGGCTTTGTAGTAATGGCGCATAAAGGTTGGATAGTCAAAAAACATGCAGATGGCCTTGTAGAAAAAATTATTAAAATCTAAGCCTCCAGAGAGACTCTTTTTGTTCAACTTCACCTGAACGTTTTTGCGGCTTTTGTCACCCATGCTTTATTGGGGATTTAAAAAAAAATTAATGACTATCCGCTATTTGGAAATGGTTTGTACCAAACATTTTTCATTGTAGCCTCCAGCAACCTGTCGAACAGATTCATTCCAAAGTACCTCCTGTTAAATTTATAACGAAACTCATTGAGGTAGATTTGCCTTTATTCATCTGTTACCTGGTGATGTAAGCCCAATACTTTTTAGCATTACTAATGACTAATGGCAGTGTGTACCCATGGAAATATTTTTTATAACCCGGTTTTATCTTTCACCATCACTTCTTCTTGCCTGGCACAAATATCTTTCAAGCCTTTATAGCAACGCCTTCCGTCTGTTATTACGGTAGCTGATTTTTGTACCAGTTTAGTTGTTTCGCATATCACTTCGTTTGTACAAAGGCTTTTACCACATTCATTTCTACAAAACCGCATTTAGTATCTGGGTGGTAATCCTTTTGTTCGCCTGTTGCAACAGGCTGGGTGGGAACTGTCACAATTCCTTTTACCTGCGTGTCCAATTCTTTTGCTGGCTTGCTTTCCAACTCACAATAGAACAATCGCTACTTCATTAGCCACATTTAAGCCAACCGAAATACTTGATTTTACAATAGAGCCGGTTGAAAGGGAATTGGATAAAAAAAAGCTGGCAACACTTAAAGCAAAAGCCCAACAATTACATTTGTTTCAGAACGCAGAGAACCCATTAGAAGTGCTAAATAAATTGCCATTCAAGTTTTCTTACAGGTTTAAAGATGATGAAGGTACTGTGTCAAAATATATGATAGAAGATTGGGGCATTGTACTGGAAGATGCTGGCAAAATATGATGGTCCTGTCCAGGAAACAAAAGCCTGTGAAGATATAAGGAAAAAATATTTGGATGATTTTGCCTTAACAAAGGACTTGTATTTGTTTTTGGGAACAGTTTATAAAAGCCAGGCAAAAACTATCCTAACCCATTTGTTACTATCGGAACATTTCATCCAACACTTCCAAAACCAGTAATAGAAGAACCGCAATTAAAGTTGGTATAACGGTAGTAGACACAAAATACTAAATTATTTAGTATTACTCCTTACCTTAGCATTTCTAAACTAAGGAATGTACCTCAACTGTAAAAC
>JANYFI010000789.1 GCA_025362765.1 Ferruginibacter sp.
CTGCTCATTGTGCGAAGCAATAATAACAGCAATCACCTCCAGGTGATCGATGCAGAATTCTACCGACGCTTCATAATCACGGTCGGTGCTTTGTTTATCTGGTTGTATGGGTGACGGATAATTCATTTCCGTTGCACGCAGTCTTTCTTTTTCCATATAAGCACCTCTTACCAGTTTAGCGCCCAATATAAAATTTCTTTCTGCCGCGGCTTCATAACTATCCTGCAAAAATTTAAAGCGGTCGTGGCGATATAACTGTAACGTATTGTACACTACTACCTGTTGCCTGTTAAAATTGTCCATCATCAAAATAGTCAGCGCATCCACGGGATCCTGTATCCAGGTTTCTTCCGCATCAATCAGCACGCCTATTTTTTTCACCTCAGCCACTTCGCAAATTTTCATTAACCTAATGCGTACCCGGTGCCACTCCTCTTTATCTTCTGCAGCTAAATTTTCTATAACAGACAAATACCTTCTCATCAAAGTACCGGTGGCCTGTGACATTAACTCATCTATTTTTTCGAGCAGCCCAACTCGTGACAACCCGGTTACTTTAACGCTCATAAAAGGTATGTTGGGTTGTGTTGCAGCATATTCAATTACCCTGATAAATTCTTTTGTAGACGCATCAAATCCCTGCTCACCATCCTCACCACCTTCTACTCCATAATCTAAAATTACCTGCACGTTGTACTCACTTAATTTTTTTGCTACGGACGATGTTTTCTCCAGCGTTTCGCCTCCCACAAATTGTTTAAAAATAGTATTGCGAATGACCGGTGTAGTAAAAGGTAATTTCCATCTAATAGCCAATGGCGTAAATTTTAAGCCGAGATTAACCAGCCATCGCTTGCCCATGGCACTAAAAAGAAAGCGGGCATTTTTTAATTCGCTGTCTTGCTTGTACGCAAAAGCGTATGCTGTATTGTCGAAAGAAATCAGGTGGGTATCAGTCATACAAGTGAAAATATTTGTCAAATATAATCAATCCACAATTTGGTATTTTCCTTAGATAGCAAAGGCTATTAAGTGCTAAACCGATAAGAATGAAAAATTAAATTACCTGGTGATTAAAAGGCTGCAATACCATTTCATTTATTACCCCGCTTGTCGGCTGCTGGCATAAAAACCAAATCGCTTTTGCGGCTTCTTCAGCCTGTACCATTTTTTCGCGCTGTACTTTTAAATCTATGGTATCCCAAAAGGGTGAATCTACGCCGCCTAAATACAAATTGGTAATCCGTATCTCTGTTCTTTTAACTTCTTCCCTTATACTTTGCATCATGCCCACCAACCCGTATTTACTGGCGCAATAAGCCGCCGCCCCAGCCATTGGCACTTTACCCAATATCCCGGGAATATTAATAATGAGCCCCTTTTTTTCTTCCTTCATAGCAGGTAAAAAAGCTTTTACCAATAAAAAAGGAGCCAGCAAATTTGTTTGAACAGATTGCATAAAATCAGCGTCCGTCAATTGATCCATCGGTTTAATAACGCCAATACCTGCCGCATTTACCAGTATATCAATGGATGAAAATTGTTGAAAATATTTTTCTTTTAACTTACCCACGGCTGCAGTATCAGCAATGTTAATGGCCGCCGTTCTTTCTGTTGCGATATTATTTTCCCCGGCAACCTGCCGCAGTTTTTCTTCATTGCGGGCGGTAATAAATAGGTTTGCTCCGCTGCCAGCCAACAGTTTTACCAGCTTTGCACCAATGCCACCGGTTGCGCCGGTTACCAATACATTTTTTCCCTTGACTGTTTCCATAATAACTATTTGCCTACTCAAACAAAGTGGTCCCTGTTTTGTTTATTTGCTTCAATACCGCATAAAAATTGTATGACAAAGGCAAATGACAAATTATTGACAGAAAAAGATATTGACCGTATTATTGAAATGGCCTGGGAAGACCGCACCACGTTTGAAGCAATTGAAATTCAATTTGGCATTGCAGAAAAAGAAGTCATTGCATTGATGCGCAGGGAGATAAAGGCATCCAGTTTCAGGATGTGGCGTAAACGCACCAACGGAAGATTTACCAAACATGCTGCATTGAGAAGCGACGCTGTTAATCGCTTTAAATGTAAAAGCCAGCGGTTAATCACAAATAATAAAATCAGCAAACGATAATTATATCGCAATAAAATTTACCATCAGTGCAATAAGTTCCTGAATCAGCCATCAAAAATCACACATCATACATTCCTTTTATCTTTGCACAAAAAATTACATGGATAAAAAAGCAAGTGAATCACTGGTGGTAATGACGGAACTGGTTTTGCCCAATGATACAAATACTTTTGGTAACCTGATGGGCGGACGTTTGATGTATTGGATGGACATCGCTTCTGCCCTGTCGGCGATGAAGCATTGCGGATCACCGGTAGTAACCGCTTCTGTTGACAATATCTCTTTTGAAAATCCCATCAAGCTGGGCAACGTGGTACACATTGAAGCCAAAGTGAGCAGGGCTTTTAAAACCAGTATGGAAGTGCATTTAAAAGTATGGGGCGAAGATGCGCTGCAACAACACAAATACAAAAGCAATGAAGCCTATTTTACCTTTGTTGCGCTGGACGCCAACAGCAAGCCAACACCCGTAATTCCGTTAGTGGCAGAAACACCGGAGGAAATAGAATTGTATGAAGGCGCTTTGCGGCGCAGGCAATTAAGACTGGTGTTGGGTGGAAAAATGAAAGCGGCGGAAGCGGAGGAATTGAAGGCTTTGTTTACAAAATGATTACACGAATTATTTTGAATTACACTAATTTTTGCAGCGCTTTCTTTAACTGATTCAACTGTTTTACTGATACTGCAAACAGCATGTTGTTTCAGGGCACATAATTGTTAGGCAGCATATTGGCTGCCTTTTCATATATCCAGTAACCGGTGTATAGTACGTCCATCGGGTTGTTAATAATACCGTCATTGTTTAAACTAATTACATTCCCTACAACGGTTACGAATGAGCGAAAACCTGTAGGTAAAGTTCCCTGTATAAAAGTATTGCGGGAGAGGTAATTTTTGGAGGAGGGATTTCTTCCATATTGCACCATCAACTTTCCGGGAATTATAAGGTTATAATTATTGCTGTTGGTGGTGTCTGCCGCAACTATTTGCGCCGCGGTTATTTCCCTTGCCACATCCATTTGCTGCTGCGCCGGATGGCTCGAATCATTTTTATTACTATCGCCGGTTTGGTGAAGGGGCGTTATTAAAAAAACCTGGTATCCTTCTGCCTTAAGCCGGTTGGCTATCAACGAACGGTAAAAATGTACCGTGCCGCCATAGTAGCAATTTTTTCGGTTCTTTACCCACCGGTTTTTGTCGCCCAGTTTATCAAAACGGGTGTAGCCATAATAAGATGTACGGCCGTTTTGCTGATCGTGAAAAAATTCCACCAGTTCAAAACTTACTTTGTAGCCCAGCATTTTATTGATGATCACCAACGGTGTATCGCTGTAAGCCATGAAGGAGTTTTTATTACCGCCATTGGTAAAATAAATATCTCTTTTGTTTTCAATACTGCTTCGGCTGGCTTCTTCTGTAATGCCTAAAAACTCTCTTTCAAAAATGCCCAGGTATTTTTTTCTTACCGCGTCAGTTAAAATCAGCACCTCTTTTAACTGTACTTCTTTGGGTGTAAGTTTAAAAACAATCGTTTTATTTTGAACAGTTTCAGCAGTTGGTTTATATACCAGCCGCTCATAGCCCACACTTGAAATAATGAGTTCCGTGTTTTCTATATTGGGTATGGTAAGCGAAAACTTTCCTTCGGTATTGCTGTTGGTACCGAGTGACGTGTTATTAAAATAAATACTTACACCCTGCAAAGGATTGCCGGTAGTTTCATTCAGTACCTTGCCTTGTAAAACTGTTTGCCCAAAAGAACCAAGAGCGACAGCAAAAAAGAAAACAAAAAAAAGGCTGATTTTATTTTTATACATATCTTATGGCATTGGGTGGCAACAGGCTGCAATTTGTAAATTAATTCAAAACGGCATTGACTGCGCAATGCCGCAACGTTGCCTACTTCAACGGTTTAAGGTCGGGCTTATAATCAAGCGGCAAAGTGTTGGCCAGTTTTTCGTAACTCCAGAAACCGCCGTAGTCAACAGTATTGTCATCAACAGGAACACCAATGGTCGTCAATTCTACGGGAGCAGTTTTAATTTCTATGTTTGCTTCCATTCCTTTTTTAAGATCGCCTTCTAAGTAAGACAATATCTTAGACAGGTAAGGTTTGGAATAAGGATTTCTATTGTATTGAACAACGATTTTGCCTTTTACGCCAATGGAAAAATTATTGGTACTGTCAATCCACAAAATCTTTTGCGCAGTGATTGGAAGAAAGCGGTCACCTGCATCATCTGCCTCTCCGTTGTGTATGCTTGTCGGCGCTTTTGTGGTGTCTTTCATAAATACGCCGAAGCCTTCCTCATATAATTTATTTGCCGTGAGGCTACGATAAAAATGCTGGCTGCTGCCAAAGTAACAATGGTTTCGGTTCAGTTGAAATTGCTTATCGTCTCCCAATGCTTCGTAACGGCAGTAACCCGTAAAATAAGATCGCCTGCTATATCCATCAAAAAGAAACTGCTCCAGGTTATAGTGCAGCGTATATCCCAGCATGTTGTTTACTATTACCAGTGCCGTATCCGCTACCACTACAAAACCACTGTTTGCGTTGCCCGCTCCAATACGAATATTTGCGGCATTACTGACGGTGCACTGAGCCGCCTCCTGGGTAAGACCAAGCAGGCCCTGGAAAAACGCATCCAGGTATAGTTTTTTCGAATCGCCCACGGGGCCGCCTTTCAGGATAGCTGCTTTTTGTTTCGCCTGCATTTTAAACACAAACTTTTTTACAACCAGCTGTGCCGCCGTTGGCTTAAACACCACCAATTCGTAGCCGGGGCTATAAATAACCAATTCGGTATTGAAAAAAAGAATGTTGTTAAAGGAAAATTCACCCCTGGCATTTGTTTGGGTGGCAATAGCGGTATTGTTAAAATACACCGAGGCATTTTGGATAGCAACGTCGCCCTTTTCGTCAATTACCTTGCCGGTAAAACTCACTTGCGCATAAAGCGATGGTGCACAAAAAATGGTTAATAAAAAAACGCAGTAAATAAATTTTTGGTACAGGCTGTTCATAGTTAAATGTTACTGTTGACTCATTAAATGGTGTCTTCCTTTCAGCATAAATTGCTTGCTTTGCTCAATGCTATCCATCACCTGTTCCAGAATATGTTCGCTTGTATCGTTGTAATCAATTTGCAATGGCGCTTTAAAAGTAATGCTCAAAATTGTTCCCTTCTTTTTAAATTTTAAACCCTTTTTATCAAATGCACGCCAATAGCCGCCTATAACAACCGGCACTACAATTGGCCGGTGATGTTTTATAATAAACGCAGTGCCTTTGCGGCCGGGGGCAAAAGGTTTGGTGGTACCCTGCGGAAACGTAATTACCCAATTATCGTTCAATGCTCTTTCAATTTTCCGCGTATCGCTGGGGTCTAAATTCGTTCTTACCTCCTTGCCTTCTTTTACCCAGGTGCGCTTTACCGTTAAGGCACCGCCCAGGCTTAATATTTTACTGATCCAGTCTTTTTTCATCGTTTCTTCCGCCGCCACATAGTTGATGCTGGTACAAGGCCACAACAAATAATATGGAATACCAAGCCCGTGTTTCTTTCTCCATTTAACCGCACAAAAAATATGTATAAAAGTAATTACCTCGGCAAAATAAGTTTGGTGGTTGCTAATGAAAAGTACATTTCGTTTAGGAAGTTTGTGCAGATTTTCCATGCCCGTAATCCGCAGTTTATTAAAAATATTAATTCCGGGATAGGTAATTATTCCAACAATAGCATATACAATGCCCCTTACAAACCTACTCTCTTTAAACCTGGTAACAAATGTTGACATGTAAATTTTTTAAGCCGCAATACTCACTGCAATATACATAATAATGGTTTTTTATGATTGCCAAAAACATTCTTTAACGATTGCCCTTTCAGGCTCCGAAAATAAGTCAATATCTTTGCCGCTATGCAATTAAATACGGTAATTTTTGATATGGATGGACTGCTGATAGATTCAGAACCACTTTGGGGCGAAGCAGCAGTAGAAATTTTTAGCCGCTATAATTTTCAGTTAACCCCCGCACAATATGCAACTACCACGGGTATGCGCACCAAAGAATTTGTAGAATGGTGGTTTGATTATTATAAAATTGACGCGGCGCATCATGCGGCCGCAGAAACAGCCATTTTAAAAAGCGTAGTAGATAAAGTAGCCGCCAAAGCAAAGCCCATGGCTGGTGTAGAACATATCTTCAACTTTTTTATAGAAAGAAATTTTAAAATCGGGCTGGCTACTTCCTCCGGAAAACCATTGATTGATGTGGTAGTAGATAAACTGGGCATCCGGAAATATTTGCAGGCCATCGAATCTGCAGCCGAATTACCTTATGGCAAACCACATCCGCAGGTGTACCTTAATTGTGCCGAAGCATTGGGCAGTCACCCAACGCAGTGTATTTGCTTTGAAGATTCTTTTAACGGATTAATAGCAGCAAAAGCGGCCAGGATGAAATGCGTAGTAGTGCCGGCACCTCACGACAGAAAGAATGAAAAATTCAATGCGGCCGATTTAAAAATTTCCTCCCTTTCTAATTTTAATACCTTGCTGATGCAGAGTTTGTAAAAATTGGTCCGGGCTAAAAAGCCATGTGGGAAATCGTTGCGTCGCCCTCTTTTACTTTTACAACTTTGGGCAACTTTTATTAAAGCGTAGCAGGCTCGAAACTTTCATCGTATGCGTCCACGAGAATGCTTTTGGATGATTGAGGCAATTGATTATTTTTAGTTGGGTAAAGAAAAATGTTGCAGGTACTGTAAACGAAATGCTCCAAATATTTAAGCACCCATGACTTTACCAAACGGGCACCTCGTTATTTTTAGCCCATTGCAAAGCATACAGAACCCAGATGTAAAGCCAATGTTGCAAAAGAGTTAAAATGCCAACGTACAGACCACCCTCTCCGGTTAACGATCTATCATAATTTGTTCGGCACTTCGACAATATAACTATACTGATCACCCATGCACACCCAAAACTCAAAAAAGTAAAATTGCTAAAAATATTCGCATTTTATGGCGCTAAACAAAAACTAGAACCTATATTTGTCATCTATTGACAAGATTTTTAAATCAAATCAGAAATGGAAAACTTTGGAGACCAAGTAAGACAGTTAAGGAAGGAAAAAGATTGGACTTTGACAAAACTTGCTGCAATGCTAGATATGGATTCTGCTAATCTTAGTAAAATTGAGACGGGCAAAAGAAGTTTTGACGAAAAGAAACTACCAATTTTTTGTAAAATATTTTCACTCGATTTAGAAAAAATGAAAACGGAATTGTTGAGTGAAAAATTTGCAAACAAAGTCTATGCAGAAAATGTAGACGGGGAAGTCTTTCACTTAGCAGAACAGAAAGTAAAATATTTAATTAAAAACGACAAGCATTAATATGTTACAATATAAATTCCCAAAAGAATCATTGGTGCTGGTTGAAGAACCGCAGATTAGACTTTTTGAGGATGATTTTATCATTCATCAAAAGAAAGAATTTATTGGTATAAAGTATAATCAAAAAGGCTATACAATAAACGATAAAATTGAGGAAATCATTGACAGTAAAATTCAAACAATTGGTTTTTTCTCTGGTGCAGGAGGTTTAGATATTGGTTCACAATTAGCTGGCTCAAAAGTTATTTCTAGTTTAGACTTTGACAGAGACAGCGTAGCTACAATGAAAGCAAATAAATATTTTGCTCATTCAAAACATTTCCATAGAGACATAAAAGAAATGTTTGCATCTGATTACGCCAAAATAATAAAAGAAAATAAACCAGAAAAACTAATCCTTGTTGGAGGTCCGCCTTGCCAACCTTTTTCTAAAGCAGGCTATTGGGTTACACATAAAAATAGACTTGGAAGTGAAGACCCAAGAAATATGATTGGACAATACTTGCGTATTGTTGAAGAATTAAAACCGGATGGATTTTTATTGGAAAACGTTGAGAGTTTGATGCATCCCAAAAATGCAAATGCCGTTTCTGACTTGACAGAAGCAATTGATAAATTAGGTTATAAGTTTATTGTATATAGAGCGAATGCTCAAGATTTTGGAGTGCCGCAAAAAAGAAAAAGAGTATTTTTTATTGCATCAAAAAAAAGCATCATTGGCAATCCGTTAAAAACTCACGGTGAAGAAATTGAAATAATGATGAACAGCAACCTTTTGCCTTACGAAAACGTAATTGACTGGATTGGAAAATTTGATAATGATAAATATTTTGAACCCGAAGAATTAACCACGGGCAAAACTTATGATGAAGAATTAAAACAAATTCCCCCAGGACAAAATTATTTTGCC
>JANYFI010000793.1 GCA_025362765.1 Ferruginibacter sp.
CAGTCCCATTGATGTTACCATCACCAATTTTAAAATAAAAGACATTACCTCTATGATTAACAGCGATACCTTACTGGCATCGGGCAACATCAATGGTAAATTTTCAATTGCGGAATTCAACAAAAAATTACCTGCTTTTACGGGTAATATTAATGTAGACAGCCTTCAATACATGCAGCAGCTGGTAGGTAATATACATGTAACAACAGAAAAATCAGGAGAAGATAATATTGCCGCTACGCTTGAGTTAACAGGCAACGGCAATAATGTAAACGTAAAAGGAGATTACTATTTAAATAACGACGCCAAACAGTTTGATGTGGCTATGAATGTAGTTAATTTAAACATGACCACGTTACAGGCTTTTAGCCAGGGCAACCTGGTACGGTCGTCGGGTCGCATCAGCGGCAATATCGCTATGGATGGTCAATTTACTGATCCGCATTGGAATGGAGCCATCAGTTTTGATACCGCCCGTTTTAGTATTGCCAAATTAGGCACTTCTTACGCCATCGATAATCAAAAAATCTCTTTTGATTATCCCGCCATATCGCTGAATAATTTTACGGTAAAAGATTCTGCCAATAATACATTGGTAATGGATGGCGAAATAACGTCCAAATCTATAACGGAATATACTATGAATCTGGGCGTAAATGCTAAAAATTTTACGCTGGTAAATGTTGCCAAAGCATTCGCTAATCAGGTATATGGCTTTGCCGCCGTAGATGCGGATCTGTCTGTTACGGGCAACTCTACTACGCCGAATATTGAAGGCAATATTAAGTTGACGGATAAAAGCGACGTAACCATGGTGATGCCTGAAAATAATATAAATAAAGACGCGGCAAAATCTGTAGTACGTTTTATTGACCGCGATACTTTTGCCTTGCCGGAGAAAGTGCCGTTTGGTACAGTGAGTGAAGCGAAGCCTTCCTTCGCTCAGTTCCTAAATTACAACGTCAATATAGAGGTAGGCAAGGCGGCAGCGCTAACTATTATCATCGACCCCAGCAGCGGCGATGAATTAAAATTAAAAGGAGATGCTCAACTAAACGCCGGTGTTGATCCCGGTGGCAATATCATTCTTGCGGGTAACTACGAATTAAACAGCGGCTATTATATTTTAAACTACCAGTTTTTAAAAAAGCAGTTTAATTTATTACCTGGTAGCACCATCTCTTTCAGCGGACCGCCAACAAATGCGCAAATAAATATTACCGCCGAATATATTGCCAACACATCTGCCAAAGATTTGCTGGGCAATGAAATTGGAACAGTT
Organism: Ferruginibacter sp.; assembly: GCA_025362765.1. Lineage (GTDB taxonomy): Bacteria > Bacteroidota > Bacteroidia > Chitinophagales > Chitinophagaceae > Ferruginibacter. Next base: position 1,283 of record JANYFI010000793.1, read on the forward strand.
GACCCACGCCTGGCCAACACATTTAAACAGGAAATTCCTTTCCGCGTATTACTCACGCTAAAAGGAACGATGTTAAAACCTGAAATTAGTTTTGACATTGAATTGCCTGAAGAAAGTAAAAACTTAAGTATCAGCAGCGAGTTGCGTACTACCATTGATAATAAGTTAACCGAGTTAAAAGGTGATGTGGCCGCTACCAACCGCCAGGTATTTTCATTGCTGTTATTCAATCGCTTTGTTGGGGAACAAAGTACTGATTTCTTTTCTACCGGTAATTCTGGCGGCAGCACTGGCGGTTTTGGAGATTTGGCAAGGCAGAGCGTTAGTAAATTTTTATCCTCCGCCCTGGATAATATTGCCTCTGATCTTTTCAAAGGACTGGATGTAGATCTTAACCTTAACAGCTATAAAGATTACAGTAGCGGTGACGCACAGCAAAGAACTGACCTTAATATTGCGGTGACAAAAAGTTTTGTGAACGACCGGCTAAGCATTAGCGTGGGTAAGAATTTCGGTATTGAAGGGCAGGATGCCAGCGCAAAAGCGGCCCAGGAAAAAGGCAGTGGTTTTTTGCCAGACGTAACTGTTAACTACAAATTGACGCAGGATGGCCGGTATCTGTTAAGGGCCTACAAAAAAACACAGTTTGAAGTAATATTGGATGGATACGTTATCGAAACCGGCGTAGCGTTTATTGCTACTATGGATTATGATAAGTTTAAAGAATTATTTGAAAGGAAAAATAAAAAAGGTACAGGAAAAAAATGAAGATAGTAAGGATATATGGTTTGTTTTTTTTAGTTGCGGCTGTAACAGGATGCAGTGTGGGTAAGTATTTGCCCCACGGAGAAACATTGTACCGCGGAGCGTCAGTACAGGTGGAGCGGAGCAAAGATGTAAAGACATCCGCCAAGCTATTGCGCAACCAGCTAAAGGCCGCCGCAAGACCAAAACCCAATAAATTTATACTGGGCCGGGCTTATAAAGTTTGGTGGTATTACACTATTGGGGAGCCTAAACACCCAAAAGGTTTTCGGGCGTTTTTACGAAATAAATTAGGTGAACCACCTGTATTGAGCAGCAGGGTGAATACAAAAGTTACCGCAGAAAATATGACGGCCTATCTCGACAACATCGGTTACTTTCACAGTTCGGTTTCGGGCGATACTACCAATAAAGGATATTTTACCACGGCGGTGTATAAGGCGCATATTTTTCCGCAACACACTATTAGAAATATTTCCTGGGTAAATGACAGTTCTGTTTTATTGAAAGCACTGGATACAAAAAGAAAAAGGCGCAGCCTGCTTAGAAAAGGAATGCCCTATCGCCTCAGCGATATTGAAGCAGAAAGAGAGCGCCTCGATATCCGGTTAAAAACAAAGGGGTTCTATAATTTTAATCCTGATTATATCATGGGGTATGTGGATAGTACCATCGGCAATTACCAGGTTGATTTGTTTTTTAATATTAAAAATACTACGCCTGAAATCGCCAAACATCCCTATACTATCAGCAGGATTACCATATTTCCAAACTATACGTTATTGCAGCCGCCACCGGATACCAGCAAAGTGGGTGCAACCAACATAGATGGCTTGCTGATAAGAGATACCATACACGATTTTAAAGCTGACTTATTTAAGCGGACTATTACTTACAGGCCGGGGCAGTTGTACAGCAGTATAGATCAGAATACCACGTTGAACCGCCTGATTAACCTGGGGGCTTTTAAGTTTTCAAAAAATAGGTTTGAACAGGTAAAGGATACAACAGACCCGTACAACCTGAATGTTTTTTATTATTTAACCCCGGCAAAAAAGAAATCAATTCAGGCGGAAATTGATGGCTTTACAAAAGAAAATAAATACATCGGCTCGCAGTTAAGTCTTAACTGGAAAAACAGGAACCTGTTTGGCGGCTCCGAACAACTGGCGGCGAAAATATATGGCAGCTTCGAAATTTCCAGCAATGATTCACTTAAAAAAAATAATAATTATCGCCTGGGTACGGAAGCAACCTTAAATTTTCCCCGATATTTAATTCCGTTTTTTCATGTGCATGAACACACAAGATCTCCCAGAATTTAAATT
>JANYFI010000812.1 GCA_025362765.1 Ferruginibacter sp.
TTTTTACAATTTGTTTTCAAAAAAATCAGATTTGCTATTGCCCATTACCTCCCTGTTGGCTGTTTTGCATATTTTCCATTTCTCCCTTTACATTTTTACGTTTGAACAGGCTGGCATCAATTTTACCAAAACGCCAGTTGAAATTCAGCCGCAATACCTGCGGATCTCTTCGCCGATCGTAATTCTGTTCAAAATAAAGCGATGACGAATAAGTACTGTTAAGCCGGGTTCTGAATATATCGCTGAACTGTAACGTGAGCGAAGCGGCATTGTTTTTAAGAAAATCTTTTCGGATGGCTATATCGGCACCATACAAAGGTTTGATGTATCCCTGTGCGTTTGGAATACTACCTCCGCCAAACCTGCCGCCGCCGCCATCACCACGTCCACCTGCTGCTACCAGCGTTTTGGCCTGGTAGTCGCCGCTAAGTTGAATGGAATAGTTTTTAGGTAATTTGAAACTATTGTTGAGTTTGGCAAACCAGCTCAATTGGTTGGTATTTACACCTCCCAACAGGTTACCGGCATTAATTGTTGACTGGTAAAGGTTTAGATTGCTGGTAATGTCCCACCATTTAGCAACTTTGTCTCTGCTAATAACTTCCAGTCCGAAAGTATATGTTTTTGAAGCGTTGGCATAAGTACTGATAATAACACTGTCATTTTTTGCGGGATTGGGGTTCAGTTCCTGTGTTTGATATCGAGCAATCAGGTTGTCTGTATTTTTAAAATAGAGCGTTGTCAGTAAGGTATGATTATTACTAAGCTGGTTCTGGTAAGCCAACTCGATGAGGTTGGTAAATTCCGGTACCAGGTTAGGATTACCCCTGCTTAAATTAAGCGAATCAGTATAATCAATAAATGGAATCAGTTGAAAGAAATTGGGGCGGTTGATTTTGCGGGAATAATTTAATTGAACATCCTGTTTATCGGTAAGTTTATAGGTGGCAAACGCACTTGGGAACAAGCTAAACGGGTATTGATTGGAAAAAGTTTTACCTGTTGTAAGCAAGGTACCGTCGTACCTGGAACTTTCGACTCTGAGGCCTACATTATAACTGAACTTCTTTATTTCTTGCGAAAAAGTTGCATAAGCTGCCAGCACCCTGTCATGAAACTGATAGCTGTTGTTTAGGGAAGGTATTGAAATATAGTCACCGCTCGCCGGATCTTTATAAAAATTATCGTTGTAACTATAGAAGTTTCTGAAAGCGGCCCTGGCGCCCATTTCCAGTTTGGTGGTGGCGGTTAGCGGGTCAGAGAAATCGGTTTGTGCCGTAAAGTATTTGCTATCACCGCCACCCTGTGACCGTTGAAAAAGTAAGGCTGTTTTTGGGGTTGCGTCGGGATTAAAATACTGGGTCTTCAAATCATTTTGGTTACCGTTTTTACTATAATTATAATTTACGTCAGCAGTTATGTTTTTATTTGGTTTGGCAAAATTGTGCTTAAAACTAAGCGACGAACCATAATTTCTGAAATTAAATGAGCCATCTGTATTGCGTTTGCCGTAATCCGAACTGGTATAGCTGTTATACATGGTGTCGCGGTTGATATTAAATACATCTACATTATTAAAATGCCCCTTTGCATAACTTCCCGCAAGGGTTATTGTATTCCTGTTATCAACCAGGTAGTCAATTCCCATTCTGCCAAAGCCAAAAACGCCCGTGCCGATTGGGCCATCTGTTTGAAAAAGTTTGGCTGTTGCATCTTTTAAAAAATCTGTTCTGTCGGTAGTAACATTACTGATACTTTTTCTATACCCAAGTTGTCCACTGGCAAATACATTTATTTTACCTTGTTTGATATTGACGTCACCACCCAAGCCAGGCTTACCTCTGCTATCAATACTGGCACGGATATTTCCGTTATAACCTGTTTTGCGGTTCTTTTTTAAAACGATATTCAATATACCCGCGCCACCTCCCGAAGCATCAAATTTTGCTGAAGGGTTGGTGATAATCTCTACCGTGGCAATATCGTCAGCAGGTATTTGGTCAAGCGTTAAAGTGGTCGGTCTGCCATCAACAAATATTTGTGGTGGTGTATTGCGTAACGTAACATTTCCATCAATGTCCACATTAACACTGGGCACATTTTTCATTACATCTACAGCGGTACCGCCTACACTTGCCAGGTTTTTTTCTACATTAAAAATTTTGCGGTCAATACCCATTGTCAGCAAAGGCTTGGTAGATGTTACAGTAACATCCTGTAATTGCTGCGCATCCGTCTGCATTTTTATATTGCCCAAATCCTTATCAATGCCACTTAACATACTAGTGTAATCGCCACTTTTGGCGGCCTGCATATTAATTTCAAAAGCTATTTTTTGTTCGATGGGTTTATAGCCAATAGCGG
>JANYFI010000830.1 GCA_025362765.1 Ferruginibacter sp.
CCTCCACCAAAACCGGCAGATAATTCCAACTGATCATTTGATTTTTCTTCTACTCCCCAGTTGATATCAACGGTTCCGTTGTCTGAATTGGGGACAATATTAGGAGAAATTTTTTCAGGGTTAAAAAAGCCCAGCTGGCCGAGTTCTCTTTGCGTACGGATAACATCCTGGCGACTGAATTTTTCACCTGGTATAGTTCTCAATTCACGGCGTACTACATAGTCTTTTGTTTTTTCGTTGCCGGAAATTTCCACTTTACCGATGGTAGCCTGGGGACCTTCCTGCATACGGATTTCAAAATTGATGGTGTCGTTGTACACCGAAGTTTCTATGGGATCTACTTTAAAAAATAAATACCCGTCATCCATATATAAGCTGCCTATATCCGCACCACCATCAGCAGTCATTTGCTTACCAAGACGCTTATTCAGCAATTCAAGGTTATAAGTATCTCCTTTGTGAATGCCCAGTAAAAGATTTAATACAGAGTCAGAATATTTTGTATTTCCCCTCCACACCATATCACCAAAATAATATTTATGCCCTTCGCTTACTTTAACGTACAGATCAAGATTACCCTGAGAGTTAGGCACTTTTGCATCTTCGACTATATTGGCATCTCTAAAACCCTGGGAGTTGTAATAGTCCAAAATATGTTCTTTGTCTTCATCGTATTTACCAGGATTAAATTTGGCGGAACTAAACAATTTAAAGCGAAACCAAGGATCTAAATACGCTTTTGTTTGAGTAAGAGAAAGATAGCCGTAATCCTGCAAATATCTTTTAAAAGATGGGTGGGTACTGCTATCACCAAACGGACTGGTACTTTTTGGAGGGTACAAAGTAAACCTTGACATTTCATGGGTTCCCTTCATTTGCTTCTTCAATTTCTGGTCATCAATATTTTCATTGCCTGAAAAACCAATTGAATTTACCTTTACTTTGTTACCCTTATCAATATTAAAATTCAACACAATCGCATTTGCTGAAGAGGGCGACTTTTCTTCTTTAACGTCTGTTTTTATGTTTCTGTACCCTTTGTCTGCAAAAAATTTCTTAATCGCATCCATTGCAAACATTTTCATGTTATCTGTTACAACCCTGTCTTTAACCAACCCGCTCTTGGTAGCCAGGTCATCTTTTTCGCCTTTTTTAATTCCATTAAATTTAAAGTCTGCCAACCTTGGCCTTTCGGTAATTGCAATTTCTACGTAAAGATTTTTCCCTTCAAGCCGGGTAAAATATATCGCTACATCAGCTATCAGGTTTTGTTTCCAGAGTTTGGTAATCGCTTTACTAAACAGGTCGCTTCCTGGTAATTGTACCTTATCTCCCAAAGCAAGGCCTGAAATAGAAATAATAAGATTGCCATCAAAACCTTTGTTTCCCGTTACAGTAATACCTGCAATGGTGTAAGGTTTGGGAGTTTTTGCGTTTAAAATTTCCATAAGCTCCGGATTAACTGAAACCGGATGTGAAGTATCAGGAAGTACCTGAGCAAAGCCCCTATTGCCGACAAAAAAGATAATAACTATCAATAAAAAGTTCTGGTAAATCCTATGCATCAATTATTTTTTTTACTATCCGGCAAATTACTTGCTATAATCAAAACTATTTGTTAAACCATCCGTCCCTTTTTAACAATGCTTTAAAATAAATTTAAAATCACGTTGTTAATGCAATTGATTACTTGCAGGGGCATTACTATACTATTATTCAGTTTGCCATATAATTAAATATCATTCAGCAGCTGAACAAACAATTAAATACTATGCAGTGGGTATTTCATCTTTAACCTGGTCGCCTGTTTTACCAAATCTTCTTTCCCTGTTTTGAAAATCGATGATGGCCTCATACAAGTTATCCTTCCTAAAATCCGGCCAGCGGGTGTTGGTAAAATATAATTCGGCATAGGCCAACTGGTATAATAAAAAATTACTGATGCGATATTCACCGCTGGTACGGATCATTAACTCCGGATCAGGAAAACTACTGGTAGATAAATATTGCTGTATGGTATCTTGTGTAATTTGTTCTGGCGCAAGCAGGCCGGTCTTTACATCCACTGCAATTTGCTTTACCGCCGCCATCAGTTCCCAGCGACTGCTATAGCTCAACGCCATGATGAGGTTCAATCCCGTATTAGTACTTGTTTCTTCAAACGCTTCAGTTAATTCTTTCCGGGCGTTTTCGGGCAACATACTCATATCACCTATTGCGTGCATTTTAATATTGTTTTTGTTCAACGTGGGCACTTCTTTACGAATCGTATCAACAAGCAATTCCATTAATCCTGTTACCTCTAAAGCGGGTCTGTCCCAATTTTCTGTACTGAATGCATACAGGGTAAGATATTCTATGCCTAATTCAGCACAGCCCTCCACAATATTACGCACGCTCTCCACACCATGCAGGTGCCCAAAAAGACGATCCTCTCCTTTTTCTTTCGCCCACCTTCCATTGCCATCCATAATGATGGCTATGTGCCTGGGCAATTTCTGCATATTGATTGTTTCCTTCAAACTCATATAAATATTGTCGGCCCGCAGACTGACTTTGGGGTGCAAAAGTAATAAAATTTAGTTGCAATAAGCGTTTTGCGCAAATGTTCGCCGGTTAATAGTTACACCAAATAAAAATGCCGGATTTTATATCCGGCAAAAAAAATTATCCTTAAAAAAAATTATTTGGCAGTAGGGCATACGTAGCTGCTGATATTAAAAGAGAGTCCAACTTCAAAGATTATATATTGGTCTTTTTGTTTGCTCCAGCC
>JANYFI010000048.1 GCA_025362765.1 Ferruginibacter sp.
ATGAAATTTTTTGTCATCATTATTTCGCTGATGTTTTTAGCCGTGAGTTTGTTTATGCCTATCTGGAAAAATTTTATCGGGCCAAAATATTGGGCAGGTTTATCCGTAGTACCCATTCTGCTCCTTGCCAATATGTTCATCGGCATTTATTACAATTTAAGCGTATGGTATAAACTGGGTAACAAAACTTCAGCCGGTGCCTGGATTACCGTGGGGGGCGCCTTACTTACAACAATTATCAATTATTTATTTATCCCAAAATATGGTTATACGGCCTGTGCCTGGGCTACCTTTTTTTGTTATGGCAGCATGATGATAGCCTCGTTTGTATGGGGACAAAAGGAATACCGCATTCCCTATGCCTGGAAAAAACTGGTGGCTTATATGGTAATTGTAGTGCTGCTTTTTTTCGCCCATAAAGGCATCACAGCTATATGGAACAATAAATTTTTCAGCTTAACAATCGCCACTGTTTTAACAGGATGCTACATATGGTTTATTGGTACAGTAGAAAAAAAGGAGTTGCCACAACTGCCCGTTATTGGAAGATATTTTAAAAAATAAGCAGGATAATTGCACCGGCAAATTAACATTGGTCAGCATCGTTGTGTCACTCACTTGTACAGTAATAACTGATGGCAACTTTTATTGAAGCGTAGCGGGTGTAAGCGCTATCAGGCATCGTTCATATAAAAATCATTTATTTTTTTATACCGCCTTTTGTAGTAATAAATATTTCACAACAATGCTTGTAATTTGTTGCAACAAATTATTATTTTCAATGCATGCAACAATTGCTTCAAAAAATATTCAGACCATTTTTTATCTGGCTGGCAAACAGGTTTGCTTCCGACCCCAAAAAAGAGGACGTTTTTAAATCGCTTGGTAAATTATATACTACCATCACCAATAAAAAACGTAGCTCCGGTATTGTACTGGATATTAACCTGGCAACAGACAATTTTATCATCTTCAGCGATCAGCACAAAGGCAATAAAGACCGGGCAGATGATTTTATCTCCAATGAACACAATTATATTACCGCTTTAAAATATTACCACCAGGCATGTTTTAATTACATCAACCTGGGCGATTGCGAAGAGCTCTGGAAATATACTCCCAACCAGGTAATACCACACAACCAGGAATCGCTGAAAACCGAAGCCAATTTTCAGGCAGATAATAAATATTACCGCACTTTTGGCAACCACGATTTATTATGGAAAAGCAAGCTGGATGTGCAGTTGCACCTAAAAAACATTTTTACGATGCCCCTGCCGGTGTATGAAGGCATTGTTTTACGAACATTCACCGCCAACGGAAAAAAACTAAACATCTTTTTAACCCACGGCCACCAGGGCGATAAAATGAGCGACAACAATATGCTCAGCACCTGGCTGGTAGCGCATGTATGGTCGCCCATTCAGCGCTTTTTAGAGATCAATATCAACACGCCCGCGAATGATTTTTACCTGCGGGATAAACACAATAAATTAATGTACGAATGGAGCAGTCATAAAAGAAATATGCTGCTGATAACGGGGCACACACACAAACCGGTGTTCGCCTCTGGAAAGTACGCCACTGATAAAGACCACCAGATAGATACTCCCGAAAATACGACTGAGCTAAAACCCAGCTATTTTAATACCGGCTGCTGCTGCTTCAATGATGGTGATATTACCGGGATAGAAATTGCCGGAGGTTGTATCAGGCTGATTAAATGGCACAGCGAAAACAATATTCCCGCCCGAACCGTGTTGGAAGAAAAGCAACTGGACGATATTGAACGGGAATTATAATAAAAAATCGTACCCCTTAAAAAATTAACTCATCCTGCGAACAAGTGAAATTGTTAATACTTCTTAAAGATAACCTAACCGCAAAAGTAAAATTTGAAAAAGTGGCGCAATCCCCTATTTTTGTCTACTGTTTTTATAGACTAATAAATTTTTATTGAAAAAAGCCAATCATTTTTTTATATTTGAATTACACATTAATAGCACGCAATGGCAGGCCGGGCGCCATTGATGTTGACGATTGTAAAACGCCCTTTCCATGGCGCTGCTTTAACCGGTTATTGCTTAAATCATCATACTAAAATCATACTTAAAAAAACAATCATGAGCCAACCACTTCATTTTGACACCTTACAATTACATGCCGGACAACAAATAGACCCCACCACCAATTCAAGGGCAGTGCCTATTTATCAAACCACTTCCTATGCTTTTAAGAACACAGAACATGCGGCAAACCTTTTTGGATTAAAAGAGTTTGGCAATATTTATACAAGGATAATGAATCCAACAACAGATGTGTTTGAACAGCGTATCGCAGCGCTGGAAGGTGGTGTAGCGGCACTGGCTACTTCTTCCGGCATGGCTGCACAGTTCCTGGCACTTAACAATATTTTGCAGGAAGGTGATAATTTTGTCAGCAGCTCCTTTCTGTATGGCGGCACATATAACCAGTTTAAAGTAGCGTTTAAACGGTTGGGAATAGAAGCCCGTTTTGCCAATGGTGATGATGCGGAAAGTTTTGTAAAACACATCGACAAAAACACCAAAGCCATTTACCTGGAAACAATCGGTAATCCCAAATTAAGCATCCCTGATTTTGAAAAATTTGCCGCACTGGCGAAACAATATGATTTGCCATTGATAGTAGACAATACTTTCGCTGCAGGCGGTTATCTTTTTCGTCCGTTGGAACATGGTGCCAACATTGTAGTGGAATCAGCTACCAAATGGATCGGCGGCCAT
>JANYFI010000146.1 GCA_025362765.1 Ferruginibacter sp.
GCTCCAAAGCCATGGAGAGATGTTGAGGCGAATAGGAGGGGGTAAATAAACTAATAGATTCCAATACATGCGATACCATTACTTTAAATGCTCAGCCAGCCAAGGCTTTTATTCACCTTAATGGGAAAATATTTTGAAGACAAACAATGCAAAGAAAACCATGCCTATTAAAAAATAGGTATGAATGAGTCCTGTAAATCGTCCCATTCTCAAAGGCACGAAGGAAAATATTCTCATCATATATATATCATTTTGTGGTTCTGGATCTTTTGAATTAATTAACCTCTGCTGAATTGATGGCAAAGACGATAAAAGCCAAGTTGCCAATATAATTGAGGCGCCAAAAAATAGAAGGGCAAAAAAACCATAAGGTGTTAATTCAAGATTGCCCTTATTATCATTAAATAAAAAACCCATTGATGCAATAGATGCAGTTTGTAATCCGGTTAACCATGTTGTCCAGGTTGCCAATCGATCAATAGCAATTTTTGAACTCTCATATGATACCGAATCTGTTTTAATTTTAAAAAATCGTATTACCCATTTATCAAAGACTAGGTATAAGACAGAAAAGATTGTTACGATGCACACGCACAAAGGATAATTTAAAGAACTCATTGGAAAATTTTTATCAGGTTTTTAATAATGTACAACTTCTTTCTCAGCAACGTTTCCTACTAGGCAGGTGTTTGAACCACGAACGTTGCGCATAGCTGGGAATGATGCAGCTCCTCTCAGTTTTTTTCAACTTTTGGATTTATTATAATTTACCGGCTCGTTTATATCTATAGTGGATAAAATAAAGTGGATCGAAATTACACATAAGGATATCCATTCACCCACCAATAAACTGATAACATGAAATAACGCAAGAGGCAAAGCGGCCACCGTTAAAATGGCTAAGAATATGCTTTTCTTTTTGTCCTTGTCTTTGTAAAAAATACCTGTTACTAAAGCATTTCCTAAAAAAAATATTCCTGCAAAAATAAAGTGTGGTACTGCATGCTCTATATGGGGAAAGCAAATCACGCCAATGAGGCTTAGTCCCAGCACTACATTGTACCATTGTCCATGCCAGCTGATATTAAGATGCTGTTCATTTTTATAATATACAGCGCCATTAAAAATAAAAAGCATGGCAGCTATAGTAAGCAAGAGGCCAAAAATATAACTCTTATTCATGTACACATAATTACTGACACTTCCCCTGAACCTGTGATCATCAGGAGCGTCCACCATCCATAATAACAAAGGAATACTGATGCAGAATGCTGCAATGAATCTTTCAAAATATTTGAAAGTAAGCAGGGGTTCTGCTAGCTTTTGTTTTACTTTTTTTGCAAGGTTCATGTGTGGATGTTTTTACAATAAAGATAAAATCAGTTTCATATCCTGTATTTCGGTGCTAATAGCCGAGTATTCCCTGTCCAGTAATTCTTTATCCTGTTATCAGTTGTGCCATTTTTCTTTTCCATTATTTGCTGTAGTCTGCCTGCACTTAACTCTATTGAATATATAATATTTTCCTTCTTTTGTTGTTGCAGCATCGGGTATAGCTGGTAATGTTTTTACAAGTTCGGTTAACATATTAATATCATTGTCCAGTGTCTCCAATTGTTTAATATACATTTGGTAAAGGTTGGTAGGAATAGACGAAGGCGCCATACTCATGATGTCGGGCTGCATCTTCTGGCGGATATTGTTTCTTTCCCGCTGTTTGCTTTCTATTTCGGCAATTAATTCGTTTCGTTTGGACATATGCTTTTATTAAGCGGTATTTTTCAGGTTGTAATCCTCCTTCTTCTTGAGGCGCAGGACTATCAAAATTAGCGCAGGTTCACGTCACAGTCATAGAAGCTGAAAACGAAAAATCGCTTGCCAGTGAAATAAAAAATATTGTTATTCCGGTATGGTAACAGATTCTGTCAATGCCGCCTTGGAACTTATCTCAATTATCTTATCAAAAGAGTGTTCCTTCTCCGCCGATATTCCAATAACATTCAAACTATAGCGTTTGGGAGCCAAGTTCTCAATTAGTACCTCACTTATTTTTTCGACCTCCCTAACTTTCTCGTTATCTAGTTTGATTTTTACCAAATCGAATTTCTGTGTATTTGTTATTTTGATAATTAAAGCGCTTGTTTTTTGCTGATCAATCAATGCCTGCTGATCAGTTGCAGCCTGTTGGTTCATTTTATCAATTTTTCCTGAGAGATCGGTCATGGTTTGCTGGTAATCTTTTAACCAGTCCTGCGCCTCGTTCTTTTTTATCTCATCTATTTTTTCTCGGAAATCGGATATTTTTTTTTGCCCTTCAATGTATAATTCTTTAGTGAACTGGCCATTCACAGTAGCCAGAAAAATAATCCAATCCTGAATAAAATTGCTGCGGGCAATGGAAAAGTTCAATTCAGCAGATTTTAAACGGATCCACTTCGAAGTAAATCCTAAATATTTATCACATAGAAACAATGAACCAGCTATTGAGAGCAGGACATAACCCCAGGTGGCCCGTGTTAATTTTTCCTTGTCATCTAGCCCAGAGAGTGAATTGAACAAGGGCAAACTAGTCGCCACAACAATTATTATCAAAGTCAGGAGTTTTATTATTTTGGAGCCGAGTCGACTGTACTCCCGCTCTTTTTTATAAAAGGCCAATTCTGTTTGAATGAATGCCAAGGTGTGGTTGTAATTTGTACTGAGTGATTGAAGGTTATTGTCGGGTTTCCAAAGATCATCAAAATTGTCTTTGGGCGTTTGTTGATTTTGTCCCATAAAGTATATTGTTAATTGACGTTCATTTATTGTTCCCCAACCAGAACCTAATTTCATTGGCTTTTTCCCCAGTATCATACCAATGCTGCCAGTCGTCACTTTTGATATTACCATCCCATTTAGGAGTACCAGTTTGTTTGGAACGGTAAAACCGCCAACGGTAATGATGGTAAACCGACATCATATTAATTGCGTAGGCTTGGGCAAGCATCTTGTCTCCGGTAATGATATTCAGATTGTCGTCGTTTGACCTACTCGCTTTGTCACCCATATTATGAGAACCGGTCATCAGCACAGGGTTATCAGAAAAAGGGTCAATAACTATTGCCTTGCTGTGGATGGTGACATTTTTTTTACCTACTTCATCCATCCAAAAACCAAAAGTCTGGTCAATTCCTGCCGGTAATACCGCATCCAGATCACCCTCCTCTTTGTTGTTTGAAGTGGTGAATGTAATGGTGGGGTTACCGCTACCACCCGGGTCTGCATTCAATACACCCTGCACCAACAAATCCTTGTTCTCAGCCATTTTCATGATGGTATCGTAGAGCATCCTGCTCGAATGTTCGATCCCTGGCTTAAACATCAAAAATAAAATCCCCTGTTTGGCTGCTTTAATATAACTATCGGCCTTATCCATATCAATGGTATTGGGAACCGGCGTAAAAAATGTCTCAATATCCCCTTTATCATTTGATTTGGAAGTATTGTTATGCTTTTTATAGGCATCGCTGTACAGACCCATTCCGCCGGGGCTACAGTCGGCTTTTATCGCCTTCCATTCCTGAAGGAAATAGTCTGCTACCTTCGTGTCGTGCAACACCACTGCATTATTAACCTGGGTAAAAACACCATTGGTTGTCCAGTTAGTACTTCCAGTGAATACTTTGACGGGTAGTTCCGCCCCATTCTTTTTATCCGTCACCACAATAAATTTATTATGGGCGAAATGCGGCGTTTTAACTTTGCGGCGGGTGAGATCTGTATCCTTTATTTTTTCAGCATGCGCAGCCTGCGGATCTTCGCTGCCTGTGAAGGCTCCATTGGCCAGGATAATATGCGCTCGCTTTCCCAGAGTATTCAACTTGTCCATTAGTTCAAATTCATCCAGTTCATACAGGGCTGCATAAATGGAAAGATTTTCATCAGCGATAACCCCATCCAGCAGGCTATGCAGGGCATCCAGTAAATTCCCTCCCATAAAACGTCTGATATCAGAATTAACATCCGCCAGGTTGGCCGCTAGAGTCTTAGACCATTCTTTAGCTTTCACATTCGAAAACCGACGGGCCAGGAATTGCGAAGAAACAAGTCCCCGATTAAAATAGGCTTCTGCACCACCATTGTCTCCAATAGTTACTTCATCGCTCCAGGCAGTTGCGTTGCCCGTATTTTTAACTAGGGTTCCGTCTTTTTGTAACATCGGGACTATGCGGTAACTCACCTGATCGCCTTTCTTTACAAAATAATCTATCCAGATATATTTTTGCACTGGCCATTCTGTGCTTGGACGCATCTCAAAATTGACATGGGGATCATCATGAAACCCAACACTTGTATGAACGGGTTCCGCGTCGGCATCGGATTCTCCCTTTCTTTTGCGGAAAACGGCGAAACCCCAGCAATCTTTAATAAATGCGGGAAATTTCCAAATAATAACTGCATCGTCATTATTAGTATACACTTTTATAAAAGTTTCGGCAGCCATAATTTTTTTTTAAAAGGTTAAGTAAAAGGTTTAACTAA
>JANYFI010000155.1 GCA_025362765.1 Ferruginibacter sp.
GGCAAAACCGCAATTAAAGCTGGGTAAAAAATATCATTTGGAAACGGTAAAAATTTCGGACTGATTGAAAGCATAGAATCATTACCTGGTCTCATTCAGCAGCAAAAGAACAGGATCAAGGTCGTACAGTTTTTCATCAAAGGCAACCAGTGTTTTATTCTTCAGCACAGTACTTAATTTTCTAAGATCAAATTTTTCTTTGAATTTATTGTATGAATTGCGTACCATGGTTTGCAGTTCAACTGTATCAATTACATCGGGCAGGTCTATTACATAAGTATCGCCGCCAACATATTCAAGTATAGTTTGTTTATCGAAAATAAATTCGCAGGTGAACCTGCAGGCGAGGCCTTTTTTTCAGCAGTCCTTTTTTTTCATCACGTCCATTGAAATGTAGCTGGTCAACGTCCCTGTTTCAATGGAGTTGATTGGAGGTAAATAAGCCCATTTCGTTACCACCAATTCAGTCTTCTCTATCATAGTATATTTTCTGTTTGTGTACCTGAATATTATCGTGCTTTAAAATCCTGGTTGTCAAAGGGTGGGGTTGAAGGAATGGTAATTACATTAAAGGCATGGTTGGTTTCTTTGTGACAGGTGTTGCAGGAACTTGTCAGCAAGGTGTAGCCGTTGTTAAACTGAGTGATATTTTGGTGCGAAATCGCATTAGTTAAAGTATCTATTGGTGCATCCATCATCTCAATAAATTTTGTTTCTGGCCGGTCGGTGCAGTATTGATGAATATCGTCCAGCGCTTCTTTTATTTCCTTTATTTCGAAATCTGCCAAAGACCAGTTATTATTTTTGCCGGCAAACCAAAGCTTTGCATGGTGAACCTGTATACCCGACATGAATTCACCCAGGCCCGGTTTATACGCATGAGCCAATTCACCCTCAAGGCTATCAATTTTAGATTGCATACTTCTTGAAGTTGAATTGCCCTGCTGGCAGGAAAAAGAGACCATTAAAATAAAAAGTAAAATAAACAGTGAATATTTCATGATACAAATTTAATGATGTAAGCCGGTTAAAGTTAGCGGAAGTTTAGGGATGGAAGGCCGTTACAACAACGCTGGTAAACAACTATTTAAAAAGCGCCCCGCTTCTAATAGTGAAAAGCTCATAAACCAGGTTGTAAAAAGCATGGTTAAACATAAGCCTCATCTGGTTCCAATGTGTACTGTGAGTTTGAGTTAAACCAAAAAGGGTTTCAATATTTCTATTGAAACCCTTTATCAAAGTGGTTAATTATATTAAAAATTGTTTTGTCGATTTTCTTTTTTTGCTTTCATATCCATAATTTTCTTTCGAATGGCCATATCATTATTATGTATTAACTGCTTTTTTTCTTCAATAGATAAATTGTCGTTGTTACTGGCCATACGTGCAGTAGATGGAGGATATTTTTTTGCCATTAGCCTTAGCTGCCGCAACGTTTTTTCTTCCTGCAACTTAGAACTTTTTTTGTCCATTGCTATTGGGCCTGCCGTCTTTTTTTTATCCAGCTCTTCAATCGTTTTTTTTGAAAGGTATGACCGCATTGGTTTGTGGGCTGCCTGTTGTGCTATACAGCAACTAACAGAAACCAGCAGCAGCAATAGTAAGTAAACGCCTTTATTTTTTTTCATGTGTAGTGTTATTTTACGCTTACCAATACTTTAATGATGCCTGTGCTGTTGCTGTTAAAATCCTGCAATGCTTTGCCCAGTACCTGGCCTACTTTTATTTTTTCAGGATCGCCTTTCATAGCTACCCCGGATAAACTTGATGTAACAATGAGGTCACCTCTTTTTATATTACCACCTTCCAAACAAACTTTGGTTGGTAACACACCAATTACACCCATCGGAACCATATTGGCCAGCGCATTTTGTTCAGCATTTTTTTCTGTGAGCGATAAACCTGGTTTGGTAGCGTACACCCCCGAAATAAGCGTTGAATAGGGAGTAGATGATTTTTCTACAGTGCGATCTGTTTGTTGGGAAATTACCAGTACATCACCTGCCTCGTATTGTTTACTACTTCCTTCCACATCAAAATATTCTGCTACGTCAGCGCCACCCACCTGTGTGCCGCCGTTAAAAAATGCTTTACCATTTTGATCAATACGGGCAACATTGGCGCCATTGGCCACAAATACAGCGGGGTTACCCACCTGGCCTCCTTCAATTTCCGCAACCAGTGCATTTCCGCTAACGGCTCCGTTGCTGTTTGCCAAGGCATAAATACCCACACCTGAATTGGCGGTATTATATCCCTTGATAGCAGCGTTAGTGCCATCATTGATGCCTAATATACCAGTGTTAAGATCGCTGGCTGTATATCCTATAATGCCTGCTCCACCATTTACATTTATGCCAATTACGGCTTGTCCATTAGCATCATTAGAGGTGCCAAATATCGCCGTGCCATAAGTAGCAACTGATTCCAGCCCGTTACCATAACCCTGGTTAGAAATTGTTACAGCGGCACTGGAACTATTGGTATTTGTGATATCAAATTCGCCTGCTATGCCATCATTGCTGGTAGCAATAATGCCGGTACCTGATACAGTAGAAGCAATTACACCTGTACCTGATTTAGAATAGCCATTTACCCCCGTGCCGGAAACAGCCGTTCCATATACACCAGTTCCACCGCCATTGTGTGAACCCCATACAGCAAGTCCTTTGGTACTGGTACTATTATTCTTACCGCGTACAGCAACTGATGAGTCGCCTGCAGCTGTAGCGGTGATTTGTCCGATGATACCTGTTGCCTTGGCATTGACAGAACTGTTGATACCTTCCACAGCCGTGGCTGCTCCTGAGTTGGTAATGGAGAGTAAATTAGCAGCATTGCTGCCGGAGTAACTGTAAGGCAAAGCAAATGCACCCGTGCTGTCATTTCCCGGAGCCCATGTAGCGCCATTGTATTTAAGAACCTGGCCTGTAACAGGGGCAGTATTACTAACAGTATTGCCCTGTAATTTGGTTACGGAAGGATTGGGATAAGTGCCCGACAAATCTCCACCCGCATTGCCAGATGGCGGCAGGGCAGAGGGAATAACGCCGGATGCCAATTTTACAGCAGTAACAGAAGCGTCCGCAATTTTTGTAGTACCTACTGCACCGTCAGCAATTTTAGTGGTTGTAATGGCATTTGTATTAACGGTTGGGTTTGGATAAGTTCCACCAAGATCACCGCCTGCGTTGCCTGATGGCGGCAGGGCAGAAGGTATAATACCTGCAGCTAATTTTACAGCAGTAACAGAAGCGTCAGCAATTTTTGTAGTACCTACTGCACCGTCAGCAATTTTAGTGGTTGTAATAGCATTGGTATTAACGGTTGGGTTTGGATAAGTTCCACCAAGATCGCCGCCTGCGTTGCCTGATGGCGGCAGGGCAGATGGTATAATACCTACAGCTAACTTAGCAGCAGTAACTGATCCATCAGCAATTTTAGTGGTGGTGATAGCACTTGCACTAACGGTTGGGTTTGGATATGTTCCGCTAAGATCGCCGCCTGCGTTGCCTGATGGCGGCAGGGCAGATGGTATAATACCTACAGCTAACTTAGCAGCAGTAACTGATCCATCAGCAATTTTAGTGGTTGTAATAGCATTTGTATTAACGGTTGGGTTTGGATATGTTCCACCAAGATCGCCGCCTGCATTGCCTGATGGCGGCAGAGCAGCAGGAATAGTACCCGCAGCTAACTTAGCAGCAGTAACCGATCCGTCTAAAATTTTAGCAGTAGTAACAGCATTTGCGCCAATTACTGGGTTGGGATAAGTTCCACTAAGGTCGCCACCTGCATTGCCTGATGGCGGCAGAGTTGTTGGTATAAAACCGACCGCCAGTTTAGATGGGGTAATGGAACTGTCTTTGATTTGTAAAGAAGTAATTGTATTTGCTGCAATGCCCGGGTTAGGATAACTTCCCGTGAGGCTTCCTCCTGCTTGTCCGGCCGGTAAAGCACTTCCAGCATAAAATGAATAGGGTACACTCAATAACTGCGCAACGCCCATTTTTACATAACTGGTTCCTCCGGTCGGGTCCATTTCAACTTCAAGAAATTTATCGCCACCGGTTGACCAGTCGATACCTGCTAAACTGCCGGTACTGGTGGTAGCGCCGGTGCTGCCTATTCCGATGGTGAATAAACCGAATGTATTTGTTTTAACTGTTCTGGATTCAGCATAGACAGCAGTTCCGTTAGTAGTTCCGTTGTGGATGGTTAACCTTACAGTAATTGACTGGTTGGGTATCACAACGCCGAAAGAGTTTCTGGCTACGCCCTGGTAATTAATTTGACCTGGAGCCTGGGCGAGTAGTCCTGTTGATAACAGAAAACTACTGAGTGCCGTTAGAAGTAATTTCATAATAGGAGTTGAATTGGACTTAAAAAATGATGGTTATATTTTAACGATTTTAAATGATCCGCTCTTTAATTGAGAGCCCTGATATAATTGTAAATTTATTTTTAGAATGTAAGCACCTGCCGTAAAGGAGGTCATGTCAAATTTTTGCAACTGGCCAAATCCATACATATAAAATTCTTTTTTGGCAACGGGTTGTCCAAGCATGTCAAAAAGCTGCATACTTACAGAGCCTGTTTGATTGGTAATCAGGTCAACTTCCAATATTCCCCTGGTTGGGTTGGGAAGTATTTTTACGTCTTCGTGTTTTAGTTCAGTATTTACAATGGCAATATTTGCCATGTCGGTGATGGTCTGCATAAAGCCATTTGTGAGATTTACCTGCATGTTGGCAGACTGCATGGTATTTACAACAGCCAATTCTCCTACACTCCAGTCAACAATAAAATGGTCTTTTTGAAATGTTCCGCCGGTGGTATTGATAACCTGTTGTTGCGTGACTTGCCCAAAACAAGCTGAGCCTGCCAACGAAGTGACGATTACTGTGATCAACTTAAGATTCATAAAGCAGTTATTTTATTTGGTTAACGTAAATATGTTGGGTTTATTGAATATTGCCGATAATATTCCGAAAATTGTATTGTTAGCTATTGATGATTCGCTTAATTCGGGCTCGTTATTTAATCAGTTGTATGGAGTTGGTAAAAATTGTAATTAATTGTATACGAACTGCTTAAAAAATGATTGTAGAAGTATTTTACTAAGATAAGGCAATGATCTCCCGTCAACATACCGATTTGATTCCCAAGAGATTTATGGGAAATTTTTATTTAACTGCCTAACAAATCCCTGTAAAAATGCTTCCACGAAAGGTTGATGGTGTTGCCGGAAACATTGCCCTGCAGCACTCTTATGGAAGGATGTATGCCGATGAATTCTTCAGGAAAAATATGAATGTATTCAAAGCCGGGCAATAAAAATTTCTCCAGTCCAAAACTAAGCTGGATAGCTGCAGCACTAATTAAAACCGGCATTTCCTTAAAGCCCGAAATATCATGGATTACAAATGTTTTTTGTGCAATAAACTGTTGTAACCGGTGTATAAAAATTTTTTTTAAAAAGGATTTAAAGAAACAAAAAACGGGAAGCGTTTAGATAAAATATTGGAGAGTGCTGCAAGGGAAAATTGTAATTGATTTTCTTTATAAATGAGCCTGAGATCTGGATTAATATAGTCGTGTATTGGTTCAATACCGGTATAATTATTTTCAAGGGCTCTTCGTTTTGTTACCTGGTTGCTCCACCGGATGGTGAAATAAATCACTGCGGTAATTGATACCAGCAGCACATACGCATACGTCGGGTCGCTATAAGTGTTTTTCGCTTTTGTATCCAGCACAGCCCTTATCAATTCCTGGCGATATTCAGGAGCCAAACTATCAAGGAATGACAGCCGGTACTTTGCAAATGCCATTCCAATAAATTGTGGTGTCCTGTGGCATGCATACTAGCGTTTATCTTCCATTTAATGTCACTGCCGGTGCCTTTTTATGATAATCCTTCAGAATATTTATTGCCTGTTTTTTT
>JANYFI010000179.1 GCA_025362765.1 Ferruginibacter sp.
GACAGTAAAAAAGCGTATGGTACTTCCCGTGCACACCAATTGGCATTGCAGGTTATTTTTAATTCTGTATTAAGCTGCTGGCCTGCTGATCCAGCTGCATACTTATCCAGTACGGCATTGCCGTTCATTCAATTGATGCCAACGGTATGGGATGAAACAATTGTATTGCCCGTGAGCAGTATTGGTAAAGTAGCTGCGTTTGCAAGAAGAAAAAATTCAGATTGGTACATCGGTATAATTAATGCCGGCGATGAAAAACGGTTTATACTGCCATTAAAATTTTTAGGAAAAGGTAATTTTAAAACCGATGTATTGCAGGATAATTTAACCAACCCTGATCAACTGTTGTACACAAAGACTTCCTATACTAACCACGATTCGTTACTTATTGTAATGAAAGCTTCCGGAGGTTATGCAGCGATGCTTAAAAGCGTTCCTGCCGGTGCATCGGCATTGAGTATTTTTCCACAGGGAGGTTATTTGTTTGCGCCTGCCGAGGTCAGCATCAATGCAAATCCTGCTGCTGAAATCCGTTACACAATAAACGGTACCGAACCCAATGGTCAATCCCCTTTATACAAACAACCATTTACCATCAACAATCCTGCATTGATCAGGGCAACAACTTTTAAGGATGGAATACCTGCAGGCGCAACTGCTACAACACAATTTCTTTATGCGCCTGCGCCTGTGCTATCTTCACCGGAAGGATTATTTATTGACCGGAAAACCCTTTTCATCAACATCCCAAAGGGAGAAGGAAATGTACACTATACACTCGATGGAACACAACCTGGTACCGGCGCTCCATTGTATAAAGATTCGCTGGTGCTTACGAAAAAAACCGTATTGAAAGCGGCCACAATGTATACATCTGGTCTGCAAAGCGAAACCGTAACAGCAAGGTACACTAAACAAATTCCTGCAGCGGCTGTCAGCAGGGTTTCCTCTACACCGGGGCTGGAAGCCACCGTATTTGCCGGCCAATGGAAACTGCTTCCGGATTTTAAAAACTTATCCGGAGGTAAAACAAGCATCGTAAGTACACCCAATCTTGACTTATTGAAGACGCCAAAAGAATATTATGCGGTACAGTTTTCCGGCTATATCAATATCCCGGTTACAGGAGTATATTCATTTTATATTTTGTCAGATGACGGCTCACAGATTTTTATTGATGATGCAATGGTGGCAGACAACAATGGCAGCCACGGCGACCTCGAAAAATCCGGTGAGAAAGCCCTTGCCACAGGACTACACAAATTCAGGTTACATTATTTTCAAAATGGGTCAGGACAAACATTGCAGGTTTATATAAAGAGACCGGGAATGGAGAAACAAATAATAACACCCGATGTATTTTTTCACTGAGAAATTAAAGGCAATTCGCCTGCACTCAAAAAATGATTTTCAAAAATAAAATGTTCTTAAAAAAAATAGTTCTAAAAAAGATATTGTTCCTCGGTTTTGTATCAGTATCCTGCACTCAACTGACTGCTCAGACTAAACAACCGGTTGATTATGTAAACCCATTTATTGGTACAGAAAAATCAAGCCACCACACTGTTTGGGAATCAAAAGGCGCCACTTTTCCGGGTGTGCTGCGGCCATTTGGAATGGTGCAGATTACCCCCGATGGTTATATGTATTCTGATAAAAAAATAAAATCTTTTAGTTTTATCAATCATGCCAGCGGCTACTTTTCAAATGGCAGTTTTAATTTGATGCCGTTTACCAGCGACAGCATGGGTGTAGAAAACATTGCCGCCAGCTTTGATCATGCGGATGAAATCGCCACGCCTTATTTTTATGCAATAGCGCTGAAAAATTCAGGTATCAGTGCGGCTTTTGCAGCTACAGAAAGAACCGCTCTTTGCCAGTTTACTTTTTCTGCAAACGGTGCTGCTCATCTGCTGTTATCTGATATTAACAATACCACCATCAGCGACAGTAGCACCATCAGCGGCCGCTGCGGAGATACTTATTTTATCCTGCAGTGCAGCAAAGCTTTTACTGCTGTTGTTCCTTACTCCGGCAACGAACCTATAACTGCAACTGTTGCTGCCACCACATTTCCGAAGGCCATTGTTATCAATTACAGCACAAAAGAAAATGAGACCATACTGGTAAAAATTGGATTTTCTAAAACCTCTTTTAAAGGTGCTGAAAACAATATTCAATTGGAACAACCGGGCTGGGATTTTGAAGCGACCAAACATCAATCTAAAAAAATATGGAATGAAAAACTGAGCCAGGTAGCCATCAAAACCCCCGATGAAAACAGTAAGGAAATTTTTTACACGGCATTGTACCATTCGATGTTTATGCCGGTTATTTCATCAGATGCCGGTTCAGTAAAAGATAAGTATGAGTCACTGTATCCCTGGGATACCTACCGTTGTAAACATCCATTATTTACACTGCTTGATCCACGCAGGGAGAGTGATATGGTTGCATCAGTATTGACGGAATACGACAGAACCGGCTGGCTGCCTACCGATAACATGATGGGCAATCACAACACGGAATTAATCCTTGACAGTTACATAAAAGGCGCTGCTAATTTTGATATGGCAAAAGCTGCTGCGGCAATGAGCAAAAGTATGACGGTGCCACCCTATGCCCGGCGTGAAATGGGTGATTTTATACGATATAAATTTGTGCCCGCCAACATCGGCAGCAGCGTTACGCATTCGCTGGAATACGCTTACAATTGCTGGGCAACCGCCAATTTTTTATCCGCCACAGGCAACAGGAAAAAGTATTTAAAAGAATACAATGCCCTGATACAAAGAGCAGGCTATTACAAAAATAGTTATGATGCCACCGCTGGTTTTATGAGGGCTAAATCTATCACGGGCCAATAGAAAGATGGCGGCTACGCCGAAGGTACACCGTGGACCTACTCCTGGTTTGCGCCGCATGATGTGCAGGGATTGATTAACCTGATGGGTGGCGATGAAGCCTTTTCAAAAAAGCTTACCCAATGTTTTGAAGAGGGGCATTATGTGCATGACAACGAGCCGCCACTGCATTATGCTTACCTGTTTAATTATTGTGGAGAGCCCTGGAAAACCCAGCAATGGGCAAGCCAAATAACCGAACAAAATTATTCTACCGATCCCGGAGGCTTGCCAGGCAACGATGACCTCGGCACTTTATCAAGCTGGTATGTTTTTAGCGCTATGGGTTTTTATCCTGTTACGCCGGGCACAACCCAATACCAGCTCGGTAGCCCTATTTTTGAAGAGGCCGTCATCCATCTTTTTAACGGAAAAGATTTTACAATAAAAGCAAACAACGTTTCTAAACAAAATAAATATATACAGTCTGCCAACCTGGATGGTGTGCCATTCAACAGGCCATGGTTTACGCAGGAAGAAATCGCCGCAGGCAAAACACTGGAGCTTCAAATGGGGCCTGAACCAAATAAAGCCTGGGGCAGCAACACTGCCAACAGGCCTTATTCTATGACTAAAGGAACGCCTGATTTTACCATTCAGCAGACTACCCTTTCAGCCAGTTCAGTAAAGGCAAATACGCCGGTGCAGTTGTCGTTAATGGTTCAAAATAAAAGCGCTGCGGCAGGTACATTCCGTGTGCCTGTTTACATCGATGGCAAGCTTTTTAAATCCATTTCCAGAGTGATGGAACCCGGCGAAAAGAGTACCATCAAATCTACCATTACATTATACCAGCAAGGCCTGCACCGGATTGAAGCAGGCAGCAAAATACTTAGCCTTCTTGTACAGCCAACAGCACCCTCATTTGTTTACAGTAATCTTGCCTTGTCTGCAGCTCCACTGGTAAAGCTTGCTGACAGTATCGTGGTAAGTGCAATCATAAAAAATGTGGGAAGTGATACCGCTTCCACACAAGTAAAGTTTGTTGTAAATAAAATGGAATCAGCGGCCGTATCTATCACACTCTGGCCTGGGGAAGAACAACCAGTTAGCTTTACTTATACAGCCACAAAAGCAGGCATCAACAACATCAGCATCGCGGCCTTACAACCTTTGATGATAAATGTGGTGGATCACTCGGCCGCAAAAAAAATCAACTACCATGTATTGGCTCCGCTAAAGCCTTTGCTTATCATGGATTTTGATGAAGGGCCTGTTGCCGCCATTGCTGACCTGTCGGGCAATAATAACAATGGCATGGTAAAAGGAAAGGTAAAATGGGTGGAAGGCGCTTTTGGAAAAGCCATCCAGACAAATGCTTATGCCGGTAATTATGTTGAGTTTCCGGCTACTGCCGTGCTCGATAAAAAGGGAAGAGATTTGCCACTAACAATGATGGCCTGGATATACCCTGATGACGAACAAAATTTCGCAGACATCATTTCAAAGGGTGACTGGAATAGTTTACAACTGAAGGGCAGCAACCTGTTTATCAACTTTTATGCAACCGGTTGGGAAGGGCATGAAGCAACCGT
>JANYFI010000195.1 GCA_025362765.1 Ferruginibacter sp.
GGTAGGCATTCTTGGGTCATCCCATCCCGTTACATGGTTGTCGTTTACCAGTTCCAGCAATTTGCGTTTGCTCATTACAGTGTAAGTCATGTTGAGCCTGGCAAATTCATATTGTTTGGAAGGAAATATTTTCAGTTGCCCAATCAGCCAGTCATACAATTCGCGGTGCGGAATAAACTCCAGCGTGCAAATGCTGTGTGTGATGTTTTCTATGCTGTCGCTTTGACCATGTGCAAAATCGTACATAGGGTAAATGCACCAGGCATTACCCGTGCGGTGGTGATGGGCATGTTTAATGCGGTACAGCAAGGGATCACGCATGTGCATGTTAGGCGATGCCATATCAATTTTTGCCCTTAATACTTTTTCGCCATCATTGTATTTACCCGCTTTCATATCGGCAAACAATTGCAGGTTTTCTACAATAGTTCTGTTGCGGCAAGGACCGGGCATTCCCGGCACTGTCGGTGTGCCTTTTAAAGCAGCTATTTCTTCTGCGGAAGAATCATCTACATACGCCAGTTCTTTTTTTATCAAATCAACCGCATACAAATACAATTGTTCAAAATAGTCAGAGGCATACAATTCATTGGCCCAGCTAAAGCCCAGCCATTGTATGTCTTCCTTAATGCTGTCTACATATTCTACTTCTTCTTTAACAGGATTGGTATCGTCAAAACGCAGATTGGTTTTGCCACCATATTTTAAACCCAATCCAAAATTGAGGCAAATACTTTTGGCATGACCAATGTGCAGGTAACCGTTGGGTTCAGGTGGAAAACGGGTAAGAATGGTTTGGTATTTTCCGTTCGCTAAATCCGCTTCAATAATTTCTTCAATAAAATTCAGGCTCTTTTCTTCAGACATCTGTTATACTTTGTTGCGCAAATTTAAGCTATGATGGATTATAACGAAGGATTGTAACAATTAATTGTAATCAATAATGTTTGTGGTAGCGGGCCAAATTAGGCTCGTAGTTTAAACACAGCGTGACTTTGATAAAGTAATAGGTTTTTAAAGCACCGTTTTAAAAACATGTGTTAAGCCGTTTTTATTCCTGCCAGTTTCAATTGCTCCAGCATTACAATGATCTTATCTAATTTTTCTACTTCCAGTGAGGTGAGTTGTAACTGCAGGGCTTCTATTTCTTTTTTTGCATCGATATTGGTCTGGTAATCGTCCATGGCCTGTACCCTGTCACGGCAGGCCTGCCTGTTTTGCGACATCATGATAATAGGTGCCGCATAGGCCGCCTGCGTACTAAAAATGAGGTTAAGTAAAATAAAAGGATAAGCATCCCAATGTAACACAAAGCCCATGATGTTAAGGGTCATCCATATCACCACAAAAACTGTCTGAATAATGATGAATCTCCATGAGCCCATTCCGTTGGCTACAGTGTCTGATAGGCGGTCGCCTAAGGTCAAATTATTTTCATGTTTTTCGTGCCAGGTAGCATTTGCCATTGTTTGGTTTAAATTTTAGTGTATGAAAGGCTTGTTAGTAAAAAAGCCAGGCATATTAAATATACATGGCTTTTTTGAGAATGATGATGTTATATTATGCGGCAGCTCTGCCCATCTTACGCAGGTAAGCTGCATGAGATGCGATGGCCTGTCTCATTTTTGGATATTCAATATATTTGATACCATAATCCACACAAGTTTGTTTAATTATTTTGCTGATGGCAGGATAATGTACATGGCTCACTTTTGGAAACAGGTGATGCTCAATCTGAAAATTAAGGCCACCTACCAGCCAGGATAATAACTTATTTTTTGTGGCAAAGTTGGCAGTGGTTTGTACTTGGTGTATCGCCCATTCATTTTCAATTTTATTGCTGTCAGCTTCGGGCAACGGAAAACTCGTTTCTTCAACCGTATGCGCCAATTGAAAAACAATGCTGATAACAAAACCGGTAACCATACTGGCGATAAGGAAACCGATGGCCCATGTACCAAAACCAACCATGTAAATAGGCAATACCATCAATACAACAGCGTACCCAACTTTGGCAGCCCAAAAACCAACATGTTCTTTTACAGATAA
>JANYFI010000198.1 GCA_025362765.1 Ferruginibacter sp.
CTTAATAAAAACTTTTGCTGCTCCTTCCTTTGCCAGTTGTTCGTGAGGAATTGTACCATGCATAACCGGAACTTTTATCAAATTCTTTTTCGCATCTTCAATACCCTTTGTTATGGCTTCCTGAACTTCTTTAGCTTTCCCTAAACCTTGTCCTACAACTCCTGCACCATTACCCACTACAACCAATGCAGAAAAACTAAAGGCACGACCACCTTTGGTAGTTTTTACCACGCGATTAATTGAAACGACTTTGTCTTTCAATTCAAGGTCTCCGGCTTTTACTCTGTTATCGTTTGCTTTTAACATGTATAGTTCTTATTAGAAAATTTATAATTAAAATTGTAAACCACCTTCCCTTGCGCCTTCAGCCACTGCCTTAACACGGCCATGGTAAATGTATCCACCACGGTCAAAAACAACCCTTGTAAGGCCCAAGTCAGTTGCCTTTCTTGCGATAGCGTTGCCAACGAGTTTGCTCTGTTCAGTCTTTGTAATTTTTTGTGCTTTGATATCCTTATCCAGTGATGAAACCGAGGCAATAGTAGCACCATTTTCGTCATTGATTAGCTGTGCATAAATAGCAGCATTGCTTCTGAAAACACTCAGTCTTGGTCTTGCAGCAACGCCGTTTATTTTTTTGCGTATACGGAATTTAATCTTTTCCCTTGCACTTGATTTGTTATTCATGATCTTTTATTTTTAGCCCCGATACTGCCGGAGCATTCTTTTTAAAATTTTAACTACTATTTGAAATTCCCCGGAGGGGCCATTTTCCAATTGGCTAAGTTTCAAATTTTCACACTAATTATTTACCTGCAGACTTACCAGCTTTTCTTCTCAACACTTCACCCTTAAATTTAACACCCTTTCCTTTGTATGGTTCAGGTTTACGCAGGCCACGTATTTTTGCACAAACCTGACCTAATAACTGTTTGTCAACACCTTCCAAAGTAATGATTGGATTTTGTCCTTTCTCTTGTGAAGTAGCAACTTTTAATTCTTTAGGTATTTCAAAAATAATATTGTGAGAATACCCTAACGCAAGGTCTAATATATTTCCTGTGCTTGCTGCCTTAAAACCTACACCTACCAGCTCCATTTGTTTGGTATATCCGTCAGTAACACCTTTAACCATATTATTTACCAATGAGCGATATAAGCCGTGCATTGCCTTATGCCTGATCTGGTCGGTTGGACGAACGAGTTCCAATGAGCCATCTTTTACTTCAAGTTTTATATCTCTGTCAACAGCTTGCTTCAATTCACCCTTTGGACCTTTAACAGTAACAACATTATCAGTACCTACTGCAATCGTAACTCCTTTGGGGAATTCAACAGGTTTTTTTCCAATTCTAGACATAGTCGGTTTTAAATTTATTATGATGAATTTGATTTGTGTTCAGCCACGACTGAGGCTTAATTGTCAAATCATTATATATTTCAGCACATTAGCATAAGCTAATTTGCAACTTCTTAATTAGTAAATGTTACACAAAACTTCTCCACCTACATTTTGAGCCTTAGCTTCTTTATCAGTCATTACTCCCTTAGAGGTAGAAACGATAGCGATACCCAAACCATTTTTAACTCTTTTAAATTCATCAGGCTTCGCATAACTACGTAAACCTGGGCGGGATACCCTTTCCAGGCTTTGAATTACAGGTAATTTTGTGGCAGCATCGTACTTCAAGGCAATTTTAATTAAACCTTGTTTGCTGTCGTCTTCAAATTTGTATTTCAAAATGTACCCTTTATCGTATAATATTTCGGTAATACGCTTTTTCAAATTTGATGCAGGAATTTCTACAATACGATGGTTAGCCATTTGTGCGTTACGTATTCTTGTAAGAAAATCTGCTATAGGATCAGTTACCATAATTAGTTAAATTGACTTTGTTATTAGATAATTTTTTTACAGTGATTTCAATATTACTATTGATCTGCTGTTTTTAATTTTTCTTACCAGCTCGCCTTTGTAACGCCAGGAATTTTCCCTGCCAGCGCCATATCGCGAAACATATTCCTTGATAAACCGAAATGCCGCATATATCCTCTAGGACGACCGGTTAATTGGCAACGGTTTCTTAAACGTACAGGAGATGCATTCTTTGGTAAAAGATCCAACGCTTTGTAATCGCCTGCAGCTTTTAAAGTTGCTCTTTTGTCTGCAAATTTTGCGCTCATTACTTCACGCTTTCTCTGCCTGGCTTCAATTGATTTTTTTGCCATGTTCTGTTATTGTTTAATTATTTTTTTACATTTTTAAAAGGCATTCCCAATTCTTTCAACAACTCAAATGCTTCTTCGT
>JANYFI010000249.1 GCA_025362765.1 Ferruginibacter sp.
CATCAGGGTTAACGGTAGCGCATGTAAACGGTGATATCTTTACCATTAAACCCAGCGCCGCTTTTAAAGCCATTGCGCCAAAAGATTCTGCCCGTATTGAATATGTTTCACCCGGACTTTTGCTGAATCGTTCACTGGCGCCTTCCGTACCTTATATTGTATGGGACAATGATGCCGCGAACGGATATACCATTGCCAGCTTTAATATTGAATCGTTACAAAACTCCACCACAGGGTTGGTTACGCCCGAAAAAATTTACCAGCGCAACAGCGTTATAAAAGATATTGCCGCCGAACAGTTGCCGAAGATATTTCCTACACCCGTTAGTTATAAAGAAACCAGCGGTGCCTTTTTGCTTACGGGGGAGGTTACCATTGAAACAGATGCGGCTTTTCAAAAAGAAGCAACTTATTTATCGACCGAATTGGGAATGATGGTGGGTAAAAAGCCGCTATTAATTTCAGCCAATACAAAGG
Organism: Ferruginibacter sp.; assembly: GCA_025362765.1. Taxonomy (GTDB): domain Bacteria; phylum Bacteroidota; class Bacteroidia; order Chitinophagales; family Chitinophagaceae; genus Ferruginibacter. The sequence goes on from JANYFI010000249.1 coordinate 478, forward strand.
GCAAAAAAATCATGCTGCAAAAAGAAGCCATGGCTGACGAAGCATACCAATTATCCGTAACGGGCGAAGGAGTTGTAATTAAAGCGGCCTCCGGCGCTGGTATTTTTTATGGCATACAATCATTGCGGTCTTTAATCGCACCAACAGTGTGGAGTGGTGTGCAAACGGTTATAAATATACCGGCTGTTGAAGTAAATGATGCGCCAAGGTTTGGCTTTCGCAGCCTGCTGCTGGATGTGGGCCGCAATTTTAAATCGAAGCAGGATGTGTTAAGGATGATTGATATGATGGCTATGTACAAAATGAATGTGTTGCATTTTCATTTTAGCGAAGACGAGGGCTGGCGCATTGAAATTGCCGGCTTGCCAGAACTAACTGATATTGGTGCCAAACGGGGTCATACTACCGACAGTAAAACAATGTTGCCTGCCTCTTACGGCAGTGGACCGGTAGCCGGAAAAAGCGTGGGCAGTGGGTATTATACCATAAGCGATTTTATTGACATACTGAAGTACGCAACGGAGCGGCATATCGAAGTGATTCCTGAAATTGAATCTCCGGGCCACGGTCGTGCCGCTGTTAAAGCGATGGACGCCCGCTACCAAAAATTTATGCAGCAGGGAAATAAGGAAGAAGCTGAACGGTATTTACTGCGTGACCTCAACGACCAGTCGGTATATACTTCAGCACAAATGTGGTCAGACAATGTAATGTGCGTTGCCTTGCCTTCCGTATATACTTTTATGAATAAAGTGATGGATGAACTGATTGGTATGTACAAAGAAGCAGGCGCACCGCTTGCGACCATTCACATGGGTGGAGACGAAGTGCCTGCTGGTGTTTGGGAAGGTTCGCCCGTTTGCCAGGCTTTGGTTAAAACGGATCCGGCGGTAAAAGAAATCAATGACCTCTGGTTTTATTATTTCAACAAAGTAAATAAGTTGCTGCAGTCAAAAGGATTGTTTATGTCTGGCTGGGAAGAAGTAGGCATGCGCAAAACTATTCGGGATGGAGTAAAGACAATGATTGTAAATCCACGGATGGCAAACGATAATATACAATTGAATGTATGGAATAATATGGTTGGCTGGGGGTCGGAAGACTTGCCTTACCGCCTGGCCAATGCGGGATACAAAGTGGTACTTTCTCCTGTAAGTAACAACTATCTTGACCTGGCGTATTTTAAATCGCCTGATGAGCGGGGTTACTATTGGGGCGGTTTCCAGGACATTGATAAGCCGTTTTATTTTATTCCCTACGATTATTATAAAACGAGTAAAGAAGATGCGGCGGGCAATCCCGTGGATCAATCGTATTTTAACGGAAAAGACAGGTTGACCGATTTTGGCAAATCGAATATCGTTGGTATACAAGGGTTGTTATGGGGCGAAAATATACGCTCTACGGAAGCGAACGATTATATGTTATTACCCAAGCTGCTGGGTGTGGCCGAGCGGGCCTGGGCAACTGATCCGGAATGGGCTACTACAAATGATTCAGCAAAATTTAAACAATTGTACAGTGAGGCCTGGTCGGTGTTTGTGAACGTGGTGGGCAAAAGAGAATTACCGCGGCTGGATTATTTAGCAGGCGGATTTCAATACCGCATACCAACGGTGGGAGCTGTTGCGGAAAATGGAAAAGTGCTTGCCAACCTGCAACTCCCCGGCTTGACGATCCGGTACACCACTGATGGATCTGAGCCTGGTGTGAAGAGTAAAATATACAATGGCCCCATTTCAGAAAAAGGAACTATCCGGTTAAAAGTATTTGATAGCAGGGGGCGTGGTGGCAGAACGATTTCGATTGAAAATAAGTAAGCGGATTAACGAAAAATGCGGAATAAGGTAGTGGTAGTGAAACCTTCCGAAGGTTTACAAGGCCGGTTTTATTTTTTTACTCTTTTTTATTTTCTCTTTCACAAATAAACGGGCGGTATATTTATCGTACAACTCAAATAAAAATTCAATTCTTTAGGCTTCGCTGGTAAAGGGTTGCGGGCGGTAGCAGGCGTCCACAGCTTTATCAAGCGCCTGGTGGTTTGAAGAAAGGTTATGCAAAGGAGCAGACTTCCCCCATGTTACAGGCTGGGTTTTATAAAAAGCCAAACAATAGCTTCTCATCTGCACAAAATTCTTAGTTGTAATCTGGTGTATTATCTTTTATATAAGCGGATTGAAGTAGTACAGTCTCGATAGCTTCTTCAAAAGCAAGTTCGGTGTAAATTTGTGTTCTTACCATTTTTTAAGTTTTTTATAACAGGCTGTTTACTGTAGCGCCTTATTCGGGTTTTCATTTGATTGTATCACAAATCCAGCTACCTTCATGTGGCTTGTCGTGCATGAAGTTCGGCTTCAAGCCGTTGAAGGGTATCCTTCTTAGTGCATTTACGGGCATTTTTTATGTCAAAAAGTTTGCTTTTGTGAGTTTTCTTTTCCGGCCGTGATAGTTACCAGCTTTCCCGTCTGGCAGCCTAAAATTATCAAAGTCATAAAGGTGTATCACCAGCGACACCCGTTCACTAATAAAATCGTAGTATCTTGTTTTCCCCTCTTTCAAACACTCTTTGTATGGCCCGGTAAAAATAATCTGCAAGGTTTAGCAGGGACTCGTTTGTTGGCTGTTGTACATTAAAAACCACTTTACAATGGTTTGATTTTTCCGGATTTTTAGTTAAAGATCGTTCTGCGGATTTTTCCAATCCCTTTTCAAGATTGTTATGGGTGGTACAGCTCGATCTTGAAGCAATGTTCAATACAAGGTGGTTGTATTTATTTAGTTTTTTTTAGAATGTGCGATAATAAGTCAGCGTAAAATTCTGCCTCTTTTCCGTTGTGCTTGTTCTCATAAATGGTATATATTTTTCGGACCACAATGGCTTCAAAACTGCAATTTATTGAATTGATGAGTTCAAAAACCATTTTGCGTACTTCCGGCAAATCGTCTTTTGCATGAAGATAATAACCGGTTTTTTCTTTCTTTTTAATAATGCTTGGCACCGCTGCGAAATAAGGATCCCTTGTAATGGCTTGCTGTAGCTGCATAATTTTCTGACGAACAGATACCAGCTCTTCATTTATTTTTAGCATACCCAGTATAAAACATTTAGATACGCCTCATTGCCAACAATTGGTATTTTACCGTTGCCATAAAAAGTAGTATCTCCCGCTTCGTGTAAAAAGCGGCGATATTCATGTAAAGCCGGTTGATGGTTCAGCCACTCACTCATTTCATTATCAATTATTTTTAGCAAGATTATCCGGCACATAAAGTTTTCCGGTAACGGCTTCAAATATCAATGCCTGATTCAGTGATGACGCTTATGCGACAATTAACTGAAAACACCCGGCCGTCTGCAGACGGCACGCTTACAATTATAATCCAGTTGTGAATTTTTATAACCCCGCCGTATAACTATCCATAAAAGTAGCCCTGTTTTGAAGCCAGGTGTGGAGTAAAGCAGCATCCGATTTAAAATTACCACTTCCTCTGTGCCAGAGCTGGTAGTCCGTATTTTGAGAGCTTTCTATCAGGTTAGCATACTCGTCCACATGTTGCAGCAGGGCTGGCAGCATCGTTGTTTTAAATGCCGCCCATTTTTGTTTGTACAATGTTTTAATGGCAGGATCTGTTAAAAACCTTGAAAAGAAAACAGTACCCGGTTCTGGTCTGTTTGCCCAAAACAACGGCATACTAAAAACGGTGAAATATGTGTAATTGCCTTCGTAACCAAATGCCCAGTCAAAATCCCATATTGGCCCCATAGCGAATTTGCCATTTTGCAACTTGTGTATAAAAGTGCTTTTGGGATGATTGATTTCTTCATTATCGGTGAGCATATGAACGATAAAATAATTAACCAGCGACGCGGTATCAATAAAATCTCCATAATTATTATTCGGAAAAGCGGGTGAAGCCACTAGGTCTTCCAGTTGATGAAATGTAGTTTTAATGGGTTCAAGTTCTGCGGCAGTGGTAAGGTTAGGGTATTTTACCATTACCGGCAAGTTGTAATGATTGGAGGTGAATTCCCAGGTCTCGTCAAAATTCTGGTCTAATTCCAGTAACATTCCCCCACCTTCAACGGGTACCCGGTTGGATGCGGCTTCTACCTGTTCTGTAAACATATAGCTGCCTGCGTAGTGATCGTTAATGGTTACATCGACCGGAACAATATGGTTGGTATAAGGCATTCCCAATAGTTGACCGGTTTTCATTGCAACGTCATTCAACATCAGGGTGCCATCCAGGTAATTGGCCAGCAGCACCCAGTTCTTACTTTCTGCCAGGCCAAACAGCGGTGCTTTTTTATCCAGTTTTAAGCGATATGGTTTTTTCGGCATGTCCCAGGTTGTGTTGCCTCTTCCTTTGATGCTGGTTGTACCGGTATAGTCATTGTAGCCGCCATTGCCTTCAATTTTTACAGTGGCCTGCAGGTAATCCGTTTTGGAAATAATCGGCGCATTGTTTACGGTTGTTATGTAAATATGCGGAATGTTATAGTTCCAATTAATGTTGACGGTGTAGGCCTGTTTTGTTCCGTCGGCGGCAACCAGGGTATAAATAACAGGGCCGGAAAAATCAACAGCAGATTGAGTGCTTAGCTGTTGAACGTTGTTTACAAATACTTCTTTTGCATCAGTAACAAAACTTGCAATCAGTGTTTTAGGCGCAGATGGCAGGATGGTGCCATGAATGTCCGTGGCCGTAATGGTAAGTTTATAACCGGCAGTTAAAGACGGATTGTATGTTGTTTCAAAACTAAAAGCACTGATACTTGAAATAATTTTTTCATTACTGGCCGGTTCGTTTTTATGGCAACTGATCAGCGAAACGGCGAGCAAAAGAAAGTAGGCTAATTTATGGGCTTGCACAGGTAGTGATGTTGTCATGTTGCAAATATATTTATACAAGCCCGCTACGCAAAATCTATCAAATACTATAAATGAAATAAGGTCCTCAGCGTTCGCAAAATCCTGTGCATGATAGTTTCAGCTTTGGGAATGCTACTGTTAGCTTTGTTGGCGCTTAAGTATAAATTGGATGCTTTTATGCGTATGACGCTACCCCCTCATTTTAAGTTTCCTAAACAATCAGCTTGCAGCCTCTTCATTTTTAGAAGAGTTGTAACAAAAAAATCAGGATTGAATTCCTAAGCCTTATGAGGCTTACGAAGTTTTTTAAACTTCGTAAGGATGCGATAGCACGTTTTGTTCAATTAATATTTATCTTTATTTAAACGTACATTATTGTACGTTTAAATTTTCTTTCCTGATAGTTGCCAGCGGCGGCTAATCACCACAAATCCGTACCCGACTTCCTTTATCCTGACCGATTAAATGCCAACTGATTTTACCGACTAAGACAGTGTTGTTTTTATTAAAAAAACTGCCTGGAAAAGTATTATTTAGCTACCAAAAAACTGTTGATGAGATATTTTTTTTTCTTTTTAGTGTGTCTGTTGAATGCCCCTGGTGTATGGGCGCAAACGATACAACCGGCGGGAACAGCCTCCTTCTGCCCTGGTAAAAATGTGGTGTTGTCAGTTGTCGGTGGAAATCCAGCTTCTTTTCAATGGAAATTAAATGGCGCTAATATTGGCGCTAACATAAATACATATACCGCCAATGCGGCGGGTAGTTATACAGTGGTGATAAATGGCGGCGGTAAGGGCGATACGTTGGGGCCGGTGATTGTTACCGCGGCACCTTCTCCGGTAGCGGGGTTTTCTTTTTCTCCCGCCAATCAATGCAGCAATATACCGGTTACGTTTACCAACAGTTCTACGGGCGGCGCAACCTATGCCTGGGATTTTGGTGATCCTGCTTCCGGCGGTAGCAATACTTCCACAGCCATCAATCCATCGCATACTTTTGTTGGCACAACTGGTACGGGCAGCCAAAGTTTTAACGTTACGCAAACAGTCACCAGTGCAGCCGGTTGCAGCAATACGAAAACGGTAATAGTCACCACAACGCAACTGGCCGACGGTACCTTAGGCGGCACCGGCAAGGCCATTTATAATGGGTTGGTATATTTTAAAACATGCGGCAATGTAAGTGGAGATTTTACTTTCTCCAATCAGTCCACCACCAGCGGCACTAATACTAATTACCAAATAGTATGGGGTGATGGTGCGCCTGATTTTAATTCACCCACTTTTGTAACCACCACACATACTTATTCTATCGGAAGTCATGCGATACTTTTTATTGTGAAAGGTCCTAACGGCTGCGTTGATACTGCCAAATATTATGCTTTTGTTGGCACAAACCCTGCGGTAGGGCTTAATAATCCAGGGAACACACTGGCTTGTTCCGGTACCTCATTAACTTTCCCTATCACCGGAACAAGTACCAATGCGCCGGGTACTGTGTATACCATCACATTCAATGACGGCACGCCTGATATTGCTTATACTCATCCGGATGTGCCTTCGTCCATCACGCATGTTTTTAATACAACCAGTTGCGGAACTTCCAGTTCAAACGGTACAAATACCTACGCCAATTCTTTTTCCGCCAATATTGTTGCTGAAAACCCCTGCGCCTCTTCAGCAGCCACGGTGGTGCCAATTTATATATCCAAAAAACCAATAGCGGATTTTACCGTAACACCGAATGATACGGTTTGTATAAACAGCATTGCAACCATTACCAATACAAGTAAAAACAATTACGTTGATAATGGTAATTGCCAGAATGGTAATTCGATCTGGGCTGTTTCTCCCGCCACCGGATGGAGCGTCAGCGGCGG
>JANYFI010000253.1 GCA_025362765.1 Ferruginibacter sp.
TATTGTGCTGCTTTTTCAGCCTGCGCATTACTGTACACCACGCCGGCGCCAGGTTTTACAAGATTACCCACCACCAGGCCAATCACCAGAGCAATAGTTGTTACTATCTCAAAATACAAAATTGCTTTACCTCCAATACGCCCTGCCTTTTTCAATTCGCCGGCCCCGGCAATGCCGCTTACGATGGTGAGAAATATTACCGGAGCGATCACCATACGGATCATATTAATGAATGTTTCACTGATAAGCTGTGCAGTGGAAGCAAAGCCTGGAAAACAATACCCCACCAGCACGCCGGTTAGGATCCCGATGATTACCTGTACGTACAAAACCCTTAAATATTTCACCCGATTTTTTTAAGCCGGTAAATTATAACTTTTTATTGAGTAAGAAATCCTGGTGTAAGAATGTTCACTGGTATTTTCTATAGTCAGGCAAAGACAGCGTAGTTGAAATATCATGTGAGAAAGAATAGATTTTAAGAGAACCTGTTGCTGAAATGATTAATGAAAATTTGTAGTGGAAATTATCTGATACAGACGTGGCGCAATTTTTATAACGGAATATTACCGTGCTTTTTTCTTGGCCGTTTAGCCACTTTATTTTCAAGCATAGCATATACCTTAATCAGTTTTTTACGGGTATCTTTTGGTTCTATTACTTCATCTATAAATCCTCTTTCTGCGGCAAGGTAGGGTGTTGCAAATTTCTCCGCATATTCAGCTTCTTTTTCCCTTAATTTTTTTGCAGGATCAGCAGCTTCGGCAATTTCTTTTTTAAAAATAATTTCGCAGGCTCCTTTTGCTCCCATCACAGCAATCTCCGCTGTTGGCCACGCAAAATTCATGTCGGCGCCAATGTGTTTTGAATTCATCACATCATAGGCCCCACCATAAGCTTTTCGCGTAATTACTGTTACCCTTGGTACAGTGGCTTCACTCAATGCGTACAATAGTTTGGCTCCATTGGTAATAATGCCATTCCATTCCTGGTCGGTTCCCGGCAAAAATCCAGGCACATCTACCAGTACAAGCAAAGGAATATTAAAGCAATCGCAAAAGCGGGTAAAGCGGGCTCCCTTTTTTGAACTGTCAATATCTAATACGCCGGCGAGACACATAGGCTGGTTGGCAACAATGCCAATACTTCTTCCTGCGAGCCTTGCAAAACCAACCACAATATTTTCGGCGTAATTAGTGTGAATTTCAAAGAAACTTTTTTCGTCGCAAATTCCATCAATTACCTTCCTTATATCGTAGGGCTGATTTGTATTTTCCGGAATAATTTTTTCCAGGCATTCCCTTGTTTCGTCCTGCAAATTGTAGGGGATTTTTGGCACTACATCTTCGCAGTTTTGAGGTACATAGCTCAATAATTTTTTGATTTGTGCGATGCACTCCATATCATTGGCAGCGGTTAAATGCGTTACACCCGATTTAGTGGAATGCGTGGAAGCGCCGCCCAATTCTTCTGAACTCACAGCTTCGTTGGTAACTGTTTTTACTACATTGGGGCCGGTTACAAACATATAACTGCTGCCTTCTACCATCAAAGTAAAATCAGTAATAGCGGGAGAATACACGGCACCACCGGCACAAGGGCCCATAATAGCAGACAACTGTGGGATAACGCCCGATGCCGCTACATTTCGATAAAATATATCCGCGTAACCACCCAGTGATCTTACGCCTTCCTGTATTCTCGCTCCGCCTGAATCATTCAGACCAACCATCGGCGCACCAGTCTTCATGGCGAGGTCCATAATTTTACAAATCTTTTCAGCATGTGTTTCTGATAAGGCTCCGCCAAAAACTGTAAAGTCCTGCGCAAAAACGTATAGCAAACGGTCATTGACGGTGCCATAACCTGTAACCACGCCGTCACCATAATATTGCTGATCTTCCATGCCAAAATCTTTGGTACGGTGCAATACCAGGGCGCCAATTTCCTCGAAAGATCCGGTGTCCATGAGTAACTCAATTCTTTCCCTGGCTGTCAGTTTACCCTTTTTATGCTGAACGGCATTTCGTTCCGCTCCACCGCCTTCTTTACCTTGTGCTATCTTTTTTTGTAACTGGTCCGTTTTTGATTTCATCAAAAAAAATTGAAAAATTATCGTGTGTTGCTGAGGAAATATTTAGGCAAGTCTTCTTTTCCAACTGGTAGATTTATGTTCCACCAGTTTTGTTATTTTTTGCTGTTCCATCCAGTATTTTGCAGCAACAATAGCTGCTGCCCTGGCATTGGTTTCGGGTTGTTTTTTTAGTTTTTCAGGCGAATAAAAATTTTCAACAAAATGCGTATCAAATACTCCTGATAAAAAAGCTTCGTGGTTAAAAACAAATGTTCCAAAAGACAATGTAGTTGATACGCCTTCAATTATACAGGCTGCGATGGCGTCCTTCATTTTCTGAATGGCCTCCATCCTGTTTTTACCATGTGTTACCAGCTTTGCAATCATTGGATCGTAATAGATAGGAATGATCATTCCTTCCCTGTACCCATCATCTACCCGAATGCCTTCTCCCTGCGGAAAATGATATTTGGTGAGTTTACCAATAGAAGGTAAAAAATTATTGAAAGGATCTTCCGCATATACCCTCAGTTCAAGAGAATGCCCGTTAATGGTGAGATCATCTTGCGTAAAGGTTAATAATTCTCCCCTGGCGATTTTTATTTGTTCTTCCACCAGGTCGAGGCCGGTAATCATTTCGGTTACCGGATGCTCTACCTGCAGTCGGGTATTCATTTCAAGAAAATAAAAATTTAATTTTTCATCCAGTAAAAATTCAACAGTGCCGGTACTTACATAGTTGCATGACTTTGCTACCAGCACCGCTGCAGCGCCCATTTCTTTTCGCAATTCCGGCGTTAAAACAGCAGAGGGAGATTCTTCCACCACTTTTTGGTGCCTGCGCTGGATGCTGCATTCCCGCTCAAAAAGATGCACGGTATTACCAGCGGTATCTGCCAAAACCTGTATTTCAATGTGTCGCGGATGGGAAACATATTTTTCAATAAACACAGCGCCGTCGCCAAAAGAAGACGTTGCTTCGCTGGAGGCCCGCTGCATTTGTTCTTCAAAATCCGCCTCCCTTTCTACCACCCGCATGCCTTTGCCACCCCCACCTGCGGAAGCTTTTATTAAAATTGGATAGCCCACTTCAGCGGCTGTTTTTTTTGCTGTTGCAATGTCTTCAATAGCGGTATCAATGCCGGGCACCATGGGGATATTGTATTTTTTAACACATTCCTTTGCTGCCAGTTTACTACCCATAATGCGCATTGCTTCCGGCGATGGTCCTATAAAAATAATTCCGGCATCTTTTACCTGTTGTGCAAAAGCCGCATTCTCGCTTAAAAATCCATATCCGGGGTGAATGGCGTGCACGCCCAATTGTTTGGCGAAAGCGATGATTTTACCCCCATTTAAATAACTCTCGCCGGAAGGAGCAGGCCCGAGACATACCGCTTCATCTGCAAATAATACATGGGGCGAATTTCTGTCGGCTTCTGAAAAAACAGCTACCGATTGTAAGTCCATTTTACGAATGGTGCGCATAATGCGCAACGCAATTTCTCCCCTGTTGGCAACTAATATTTTCTGCATACCTATTTTTTGTTTGGCTAATTATTGAGGGCGATAAAAGGCGATCGTTTATTCAAGCTCTATTAACACCTGGCCTTTCTCCACTATTTGACCTGCTGTTATAGATATTTTTTTTATGATGGCGGCTGCATGAATTACAATGCTGTTCTCCATTTTCATTGCTTCCAGAATAATCATTTTGTCTCCTTCTTTTACAGCCTGTCCTTCGCGGACCGCAATTTCCAGTACTTTACCCGGCATGGGTGCTTTTATTTCTTTAATGTGCCTGTTGGACGTTACACCAAATCCCATCTTTTCAAGCACCTGGTCAAGCTCATCTTTAATTGATATGTTGAATTTTTCTCCCGCTATTTCAACAGTGAATTTTTTCGCGGCGATATCCGCTTCAATAATTGTCGCATTTACAGACCGGTTGTTATGTAGTAAATTAAATTCAAAAGATGTTGTTTGTATCAGGTCGGCAGCCTCAACTTCCGTTCTGGAAATACTAAAATCAAACTCATTTGATTTAATGACAAGGAGCGCTTTTTTTTCGTGCATACTCATTTATTTAGCCAGGGGTCAGGTCGGGTATAATCGGTTATCTGATTGTGAATAATTGTATAGTGGAAATTACGAAATAAAATACACTCAGGGGTATTAGAATAAAGATACCAGTATTGTCAGGGGAAATTAACACCAAAAAATATTACAATGAGAAATATTGGCAGGTGTGAATATGATTATCTAAACGTCGGGACTTGATGTATGAAACTACTAAAATCGGGTAGGCAATTCAACAGTTAATAACCAGAAGGTTTCAATTTTACTGATGGCATCAATAAAATTATCCAGGTGAACCGGTTTGCTTATATTGCAATTGGCATGGTTGTAATAAGACTCAAGGATATCATTTTCTGCCGTAGAAGTAGTAAGCATTACCACTGGTATAAGTCTTAATTTTTCGTCTTTTTTAATAATGGCCAACACTTCCTTTCCATCCATGCGGGGCAAATTAATATCCAACAGAATCAGGTCAGGTTTTTCAACACAGTTGAATTTACCTCTTTTGTAAAGATAGTCCAGCGCCTCTTCCCCATCTTTAACAACAGCAACCGCAGTGTTGGGAAATCTTCCCTCTTTCAGCGCTTCCTTTGCCAAAAAAACATCGCCCAAATTATCCTCTACCAGTAAAATACTTATCGGCTCTTTAGCAATCATTTAAAACGAATTTAGATTTTTTCGATAGTAAAGTAAAAGGTAACAACCAAAAGCCCAGCGATGCTTGTTCAGCCCTGAACAAAAGCCCAATAGTATTACTGCTGCTTGGGCAAGACAACGTCCTGCCAGCCTTGCACAAAACCCCCTGTAAGGCGCTGCGGTGAAATTTAATGCAGCAACAAATAAAACACAGAAAGTTTTGAATTGAAAAGCGAATGCTGTTTAAAAATGTAAAAACTGTTTGCAGAAAAAGAAGTTATTGTTCGCCGTCGCAAAAAATGTTGATTGCAAATGAAGCCACACTGTCCACCGAAAACTGCTGCAACAAAAAGCAAACACTGCAAAGCCAGGTATGATTTTTAAAAGCTGTTTGCAGAAAAAGCACAAAGCCAACCTGTCAACCGAAAACTGCAACTAAAAACAAACGCATTACAACCTGCGGTATGAATTTAAAACAGTAACAGCAAAGAGCACAAGCCAGTTGCAACTGAAAAAAGTGAAGGCTTCCGTTTTTTGTCCAAACCCATAGCAACAAAAAATGCAAACGCTACAAACCAAAAAGAAGTGACCGCAACAAACTAAAAGCTGATTTTGTAAAAAGTACAAAGCCAAACTGTCCACCCGAAAATACGCCGCAAAACCAAATGAAGTAACAAAACCTACTTGCATAAAAAGCAAATGGCTAACGAAAAAGTACTAACGAATTTATTGAGTTAAAACTTGAAAGAGAATGCTGCAACTTTTGTC
>JANYFI010000268.1 GCA_025362765.1 Ferruginibacter sp.
CCCGCCATTCCCGCGGTACTTTTTTCAAACAGTCATTTTCATATTACACAGGCTACAGCTACCATGGTATTATTTGCCATTTTAATGCTGATGGCTTCTATTGCGATGATAAGAAACAAGGATGAAGGCGAAGAGCTGGCCGTAAAAAATGATGGCCATTCAACACAGCTGGGTAAACTATTATTGTACGGTATTGGTATTGGCCTGGCCACTGGTTTTCTTGGGGCAGGTGGCGGCTTTCTCATAATTCCGGCGCTGGTATTGTTGATTAAAATGCCCATGAAGAAGGCTATTGGCACCTCTTTACTAATTATTGCACTAAACTCTTTGATTGGTTTTACAGGCGATATAGGACATTTTGTAATTGACTGGACATTTTTAATCAGCATTACTTTAATTGCTGTTACAGGAATTTTTATCGGCGGTTTTTTTGCAAAAAAAATTAACGACGAAAAATTAAAAAAAGCCTTTGGCTGGTTTGTACTGGTGATGGGCATCTATATTATTATAAAAGAAGTATGCTTATAGCCTAACTAAATGATGTAGATTTTTTTTATTTCATTTGCTGGCTGTAGCATTCTGAATCAGTTTTTGAAAATTTGTACCGTGGCGACTGCTAAAAAAATAAAATTGTACAAAAAATGGATGAAATAAAAAAGCAGGGAAATGCAAGTGATCACCTGGCAAATGAACGGACATTTCTTGCGTGGATTCGTACAAGCATCGGCATTATGGCCTTTGGTTTTGTGGTAGTAAAATTCTCCCTGTTTGTAAAACAAATATCCCTGCTGCTGGGTAAAGAAAATATTATACAAAGCAGGGGTTATTCTGCCATACTGGGAATAATATTAGTTGCCGTGGGTGCTGTTACTACAATTCTTTCCTATATGCGATACAGGCAAACAGTAAAAGAATTAAACAAGGGTACATACCGTCATTCTTCGTTACTTATAACCGCACTGGTGGCTTTTATTTTTTTAGTAAGCGTCTTTTTAATTGCTTATCTCATAAAAACCACCTGATGATAAAAACGATATGCAAACACTGTAAGCATACCCCCACCATAAGCTGGTAAGCCCGGAGTGCAGGTATCAGCAATAAAAAATGTTTCCTTCTTTTCGGTAATTAATTTCAGCTCAATAACTTGTTTTTGCGTCGGTTAACAATCAGTTGACATTTGGACCAGGGAAAAAATATGAAAATAATTATATCTTTACCAATCGGGTAATTCCGGATCTTATTTTTATGGGTTTTAAAAAGCAACAAATATCTTTTAGCGCATATAAAACTGCCCTGCTGCTATTATATATTCCTTTTTTTGTTGTACAATGCTTTTTCAATATTGATACTGCAGGCTCCGGCTCCGTTGGACATATACAACAACAGTTAAAAAAATCTTTATCAGGGGATAATATTTTCCATAGTCCTGACAGCAGCGCCAACAAAACAAATAACAGGCAGGTAACCATACGCCTAAACAAAAGATTTCAGCCAGAAACTACTCCGGCTATTGACAATTTTTATCTCGAAATACCTGTTGCCTTCACTATCACCAGTAGTTTCGGTATTTACACCAATCCATTCCCCGCATTGCCTCATTATTTTACCCGAATAGTAAGAGGCCCCCCTGTTGTTGCATAACGTTTTTTGTTATCCACATTTTTTAATTTAATTATTTATTTATGGGTTCTTTCTATCCTGGAAAGAATTGCCGTGTACTCAGTATTTTTTTACTGCTACAGGCGTCTTCCTTGTTTGCACAAACAAAAACTTATTCTTTACTAAACTTAATAAACAGTGCTGAAAACTATCTGCCCGTTTTAATGCAAAAAAAAGCAATAGCGGATGCAGCACAATCGACCATTACAGACACAAAACATTCCTTTCTTCCTCAACTAAAATTTGGCGAACAACTAAACATTGGGTCAGCCAATTCAGTTGCCGGCAGCTTCTTTACGTTTGGCATGACGCCTTCTACATCGGGCAGTATAAGGGGCGATAATAATGCCCAGCCTGTTACGGGAAATGTAGCCGTATTATACAGCGAGTATGAGCTCGATAATTTTGGCCTTAACGGCGCCAAATTAAATAATGCCAAAGCTTACGTAAATCTTGCAACAGCTGACTTAAAAAAAGAAGCCTATTTTATTGACTTAAATGTGGCGAAGCTGTATTTAAATATTCTAAAAAACCAGTATCGGGCTGGCTCAGATCAACAAAATATAGATCGATACACAAGTATTTATACCGTTATACAGGCACTTACTTTAAGTGGCATTAAAGCAGGCTCAGACTCTTCCTTAGCCAAAGCAGAATTATCGAAAACTAAAATCAGTTACAATCAAACACTCGGTGTTGTAGGCCAATTGAAAGAACAATTGTCTTATTTAACCGGTATACCTGCCAGATTGCTTGAACTGGATTCGCTGGCAATAAATTCGTTTTCCGGTAAACTGGTAGCAGCCAATTTTCCCCGGGATACTGTTAACAACCCTTTGATTGATTATTATGTTAAAAGAAAAGATATTCTGCTGGCCAATCAATCACTGATCAAAAAAAGTTACTTACCTAAAATATTATTGGCAAGTAGTGTTTGGGCAAGAGGATCTGCCATTCAATATAACGACCAATATAAGTCGTTGGCTTACGGGTTGGGTTACCAACGGTATAACTATGCGGCAGGCCTTGCATTTACGTATAATCTCTTTAACGGCATTTACAAAAAAGATAAGCTCGCTACAAACCGCTACGAGTTACAGGCAAGTGAGTTTGAGTTGCAGCAACAGAAATTAGCGCTTAATTCTGCCACATTACAAGCGGACAATACGCTGCATACAACCATGGCCAATCTTACAGAACTGCCGGTGCAACTGCATGCGGCCGAAGCCACTTACCAGCAAAAACTGGCGCAGTATAAAGCAGGGCTGATATCTCTGATTGATTTAACGAACGCTTCTTTTGTATTGTACCGCTCGCAAACAGATTACATAGAAACCTTGAACGACTGGTATCAGGCGCAACTGGACAAAGCCGCCTCCACCGGCAATCTTATTCAATTTATTCAAACAATAAAATAATTATTATGGTACGTGCTGCATTGAAAAGGCCCATTACCATACTGGTGCTTTTTACAGGATTGCTGCTGTTTTCTATTATGGCTGTAAGAACAATCCCTATTGACATTTTTCCAAAATTGAACTTACCTACTATTTATGTAATTGAATCTTACGGAGGCATGAGTCCTCAACAAATGGAAGGCTTTTTTGCCACCCGTATGCAGGACCAGTTTTTATATGTGAATGGCATTAAAAACATGGAAAGTAAAAATATCCAGGGCCTTACTTTGATCAAACTTTCATTTTATGAAGGAACAGATATGGCAGAGGCATCTGCCCAGGTAGCTTTGCAGGTAAACAGAGCTTCAAAATTTTTTCCACCCGGCGCATTACCTCCGCAGGTAATACGCTTTGATGCCTCTTCTTTACCCGTAGGCCAATTGGTTTTAAGCAGCCCGACAAAGTCATTAAAAGAAATCTATGACCTGGCTGCAACACGGGTAAGGCCAATGTTTTCAACTGTCCAGGGATTATCTGCTCCCCCACCGTTTGGCGCAAATTCAAGATCAGTTGTAGTGAGTGTTGACCCTGAAAAATTAAGCCGTTATAATCTTTCTCCCGACCAGGTAGTAGAAGCCATTACAAAAAATAACAACATTAGTCCCTCCGGAAATTTACGGGTGGATAGTATGATGTATGTAACTACTGTAAATTCTTTGGAAGATAAAGTACAACAGTTTGAGGATATTCCTATTACCACAAACGGGTCGGCTACTGTATTTATTCACGACGTAGCCACGGTGGCTGATGCCTCAGATGTAACGGTAGATTATGCCTTGATCAATGGCAAGCGGTCTGTTTATCTTCCGGTGGTAAAAACAGCCGATGCTTCTACCTGGGCTGTAGTGCAATCTTTAAAAAGTAAGTTGCCAGAGATGCAGAGTTTGTTGCCGGACGACCTCACTATCAGTTATGAATTTGATCAGTCTGTATTTGTTATCAACGCTGTAAAAAGCTTGATGACAGAAGGTATACTGGGCGCTATACTCACTGGGTTAATGGTGCTGTTATTTCTTAAAGACTGGCGAAGCAGTTTAGTGGTAGTTGTCACAATTCCGGTGGCTATTTTAAGCGCCGTACTATTTTTGAATTTAGCGGGTCAATCAATTAATATTATGACCTTAAGTGGTTTGGCATTGGCCATTGGCGTACTGGTTGACCAGGCAACTGTAACGATAGAAAACATTCACCAGCATTTGGAAATGGGTAAAAATAAACGAAAGGCTATACTGGATGCCTGTGAAGAAATCTCCTTTCCATTGCTGTTGATACTGCTTTGTATCCTGGCGGTGTTTGCGCCCTCTTTTGTAATGACGGGTGTTCCAAAAGCTATGTTTCTTCCATTGTCGTTATCTATCGGCTTCGCCATGATCGTTTCTTTTATTGCTGCGCAAACCCTGGTACCGGTGATTGCGAACTGGCTTTTAAAAGAAGACATGTTTCAATACCATCATGAACTATCGCACGCACATGCCGGGCTTGCACTGGATGAAAAAGAAATCTCAGAAATAGATCAGCATAATAAAGAAGATAAAAACCATTCTGGTGAAAATGATTTTTTTCAGCGCATAAAAAATGGGTTGGCCAGCCTGTTAGAAAGATGGATGCCCAGGAGGAAATCCATCACCATTATATACCTGGTACTGGCGCTGGCTACAGCAGGCGGATGTTTTTTACTAATTGGAAAAGACCTTTTACCCAAAACAAATAACGGCCAGTTGCAGGTAAGAATAAAGGAACCTGATGGCACCAGGCTTGAGCAAACAGAAAAAGCGACAAAAGGGATATTGGATATAATCAATAAAACCGTAGACGGAAATGTTACCATCAGCTCTGCCTATATCGGTTTAATACCGAGCAGTTATGGCTCAAGTAATTTATACATTTTTAACAGCGGTACGCAGGAGGCTGTGCTACAGGTAAACCTGGATGAAAATTATAAAACCAACCTGGATGAGTTAAAAGATAAACTGAGAAAAAATATAAAAGCAGCTTATCCAAAAATAAATATCTCTTTTGAACCCATTGAACTCACGGAAAAAATTATGGCACAAGGCGCCTCCACACCTATTGAAGTAAGAATAGCAGGCAAGAATTTTGATGAATTAAAAACCTACTCCACCAGCCTCGCAGACAGCCTTAAGAAAATCAGTTATTTAAGGGACGTACAAATTGCGCAGCCTCTTAAATATCCTACCATAAAAATTAATATAGACAGGTTTAAGCTGGCACAAATGGGACTTAATTTAAATGAAGTAGCCAGGAGTATTACGGATGCCACCTCCTCCAGCCGCTTTACACAAAAAGTGCAATGGCTCGATCAGAAAGTTGCATATACTTACCAGGTACAGGTGGAAGTACCAGAGTATTTAATGAATTCAATTGAACAGTTGCAATCCATTTCGCTGGTACAAGGAAAACAACGGCCGATTTTATCAGACATTGCTCAATTGATCATAGATACCTTACCGGGAGAATATGACCGCGCCGGCCCGAGGCGCTTTTTAACGGTGAGTGCCAACATCTATAAAAAAGACCTGGGCACCGCTACAACGGCGGTTGAAAAAGCAGTGGCTTCCATGGGCACGCCTCCAAAAGGAATGGTAGCAGAAGTAAAAGGCATGTCATCCCTGTTAACCGAAACATTGAATTCTTTGCAAACAGGTTTGTTGGTAGCAATAATAGTGATACTATTATTACTGGCGGCCAATTATCAATCATTTGGGGTAGCCTTATCGGTTTTATCAACAGTGCCTGCCGTATTGTTAGGTGCCATGCTGCTGTTGCTGGCAACCGGAGCAACATTAAACCTTCAATCATATATGGGTATCATTATGAGCACGGGTGTTTCTGTAGCCAATGCCATTTTAATTGTAACCAATGCAGAAGCTTTGCGACTTGAATATAGAGATCCCTTTAAAGCGGCAACTGTTGCGGCAAGTGTTCGGCTACGTCCCATTCTTATGACCAGCCTGGCAATGATTGCCGGCATGATCCCCATGGCGAGCGGCCTGGGCGAATCCGGAGATCAATCAGCCCCATTAGGCCGTGCGGTAATCGGTGGGCTGATCGCTTCCACCTTTGCAGCTTTATTTATTGTACCGTTGGTGTATGGTTGGGTAAGACAAAAATCATCTTTAAAATCTGTTTCTCTTTTACCGGAAAACATAAACGACTAAACTTTTTTATTATGAAATATTATATTTTTCTTTTGGTTGCTGCTATCTTTTTTGTGTCCTGTACATCTTCGACAGGTAAAGAAAAAAAAGCAGTAATAATTACTACTACTACACCAAACTATCAACTGGCAACAGTTGAAAAAGGAGGTGTGGCCAGTAGTATAAAAATTCCTGCGCAACTAGCCGCATACCAGGAAGTAAGTATTTTTCCTAAAGTGAATGGGTATGTAAAATCCGTGTTGGTAGATATAGGGTCAAAAGTTTCCAAAGGAACCTTGTTAATGGTATTGGAAGCGCCGGAGTTGGCAGATGCCTCTCTTCAGGCGAGGGAAAAGTATGCCCGTTCCAAAGTTGATTTTACCATTGACAAAGAACGGTACAACAGGTTACTGGAAGCTGCTAAAACCGCAGGTGCTATTTCACCGCTGGATCTTTCCATTATAAAATCAAAGATGGAAGCTGACAGCGCCTTGTGTAACGCAGAAAAAGCCAATTGGCAAATGCAACAAACTATGGAGGGTTACTTAAGAGTTACCGCACCGTTTAACGGCGTAATTACAGAACGGAATGTACATCCCGGCGCACTGGTAAATGCCGCCGCCAAAGATAAACCGATGCTGGAATTAAAACAGATAGATCGGCTCAGGCTGCAGGTAGATATACCCGAAGCCATTGCAGGCAATTTAAAAAATAAAGACACTGTATCATTTTACGTAAGTGCATTGCAGGGCAAAAAACTAACGGGATTAATCAACAGATCATCGATGAATGTGAATGCGCAGTACCGCAGCGAAAGAATGGAAGTGGATGTGGTAAATAAAGATGCGGTATTGGCTCCCGGAATGTTTGCCGATGTTACCCTCTATTCAAAAGGAAACCTGGAAGCGTTGTATGTTCCAAAAACAGCCGTAGTAATTTCTACTGAAAGAAAATATGTGCTGGTGATGAATGGAGATAAAATTACAAAAGTTGATGTAAGTACCGGCAATGCCACGCCCGATAAAATTGAAGTATA